>DPWD01000324.1 GCA_003526465.1 Hyphomonadaceae bacterium | reverse complement strand
GGGTGCAGCAGGCGGCGTCGGCGGTTCCGGCTGCGGCGGCGCCTCTGCCGCCGCGCACGCAGCTAGCAGCACGGCGAATACGAGCGCCCTCAAGGCTTGGCCCGCCTGGTTTCAGACAAACGCTGCCCCGCCTCGGACGGGCCTCGATAGGCTTCCTGCAGATCGACGCTCCAATAGCGCAATTCCTCGAGCGGAATGCGCTGGCCGCTCACGGCGCACCGCACGAACAACCCTTGGCGAAGGATGGTGACCTCGTTGTCGCCATAGCGAAGCCTGGCTTCCGGCCCGCCGGGATCGTGCTTGTTCATAACTGGGTTTGTAGCCCTCGCCGGCAAAAACCGCCAGCTGGCGCCTCTATGCAGCGATCCCAAACATGGTTCCAACCGTTGCGGTAAGCGCCATGGCCAGGGCGCCCCAGAACGTCACCCTTCCCGCCGCGCGCCACATGCCAGCTCCACCCGCGCCGGCGCCCAGCGCTCCGAGTGCGGCCAGAAACAGCAACGAACTGGCCGAGACCGCGATCGCCAACCCCTGCGGCGGCCAAGCCAAAGCCATGCACAGCGGCAAAGCCGCTCCGGCGGCGAAAGTCGCAGCCGAGGTGAGCGCAGCCTGAATCGGGCGCGCGCTGGTGATTTCGGAAATGCCCAATTCGTCGCGCGCATGAGCCTCGAGTGCGTCTTTGGCTGTGAGTTGCTCGGCCACCTGGCGCGCGAGCGCGGGCTCCACGCCNNACGCCGCGCCTGGCGTAGATCGCGGCAAGCTCATCCAGTTCGAACTCGGGTTGAGTGGCGAGTTCGGCCCGCTCGCGCGCGAGATCGGCGCGCTCGGTGTCGGATTGCGAACTCACCGACACGTACTCCCCCGCCGCCATCGACATGGCGCCCGCCACCAGTCCGGCAATGCCGGCGACGACGATGGCTTCGCGCGAGGCCCCGGCGGCGGCGATGCCGACAATGAGGCTCGCGGTGGAAACGATGCCGTCATTGGCGCCCAAGACCGCCGCGCGCAGCCAACCGACGCGCGCAATTAGGTGACGTTCGAGGTGACGGGCCATGGAGCGCCTTTCAATCGCTCAAGCCATGACGGCCGCGTTGCGCTCTGTCAAAACCACGCTAACTTGCCGGCCATGAAACACGCCCTTGTTATCGTCGGTCTCGGCGCCGCGCTGGCGCTGACCGCTTGTTCCCGGCCTAACGAGAAAGCCAGAGAGGGAAACGCGGAAACGCCGCGAAGCGCACCCGCGGACGCAGGCGTTGCGCGCGCGGGGGTGGCGTCGAACGATCTCGTGCTGACCAAGGCGCCAACCGCTAACGCGCGCGTGGCGAGCCCGATCAGCATTGAAGGCAGCGCGCCAAACGATTGGTTCTCCGCCGGCGAGTTCGTCGCGCAAATCGTCAGCGCCGATGGCATCGTCATTGCCCAGTCGCCCGCCCTGCCGCAGAGCGATTGGCAGAAACCGGGGACAGTGCCGTTCATCGCCGACCTGGTGTTCGAAGTGGATGCCGACACACCCGCCACTTTGCTGTTGCAAGAGCCGGGCGGCAGCGCCCCGCGCGAGAAGCGCATCGCGGTAGTGCTGGCGGGGCGGTGAGCGTGGACAAACCATCCTTGGCCCACCTCAAGCGCCTGGAGCCTCGGGAAGCTTGGCAAAGTGAGTCCGGTGACTTTACGCCGTGGCTAGCGCGCGATGAAAATTTTCAGGTTCTCGCGGAAACGCTACACTTCACGGAAGCAGTGGTAGAATCAACCGAGCGAGCAATCGGAAGCTTCTCAGCCGACATCGTGGCCCGTGATCGCGACGGCACAATTCTGATTGAAAATCAACTAGAACAAACCGACCACACGCACCTTGGTCAGATCCTCACCTACCTCTCCGGGCTAGATGGCCCAACAAAAGTCGTCTGGGTCGCAACCAGAATTCGCGATGAACATCGGGCAGCGGTAGATTGGCTAAACGCAAACACCCCCGACGAATATTCCTTCTTTGCGGTCGAGTTGGAGGTGTACCGAATTGGAAACTCGCCGGCTGCGCCTTATTTCCACGTCGCCGCCAGGCCCAACGAATGGAGCCGCCACGCAAGGGCGCGCACGCGAGAAATTGCAGAGTCACCCCAGAACGAGCGACAGCAGAAATACCTCGCTTATTGGTCCTCAATAGCCAAGTACCTTTCGGAACATGACCCCCATTTCTCTGGCGCAGCGCCACCGAAAGACCATTGGTGGAGCTTTGGAATCGGAAGAACGCACTTCTCGCTCACACTCCTTTCCGCCATGCGAGACAAATGGATTGGAGCGGAGGTCTTCATAGCCAGGGATGAAGACAAGATTATTTTCGATCATTTGTTCGCCCAACGCTCCGCGATAGAGTCCGAGTTTGGTGGAGCGCTCGAATGGGAACGCCTAGACGGACAAAAAGGCTCACGGATCGCAATCCGAAAGCGCAGCATTGACCCAGCGGAGGTCAAGCGCTGGCCGGAACGTGCCGCGTGGTATCTTGAACAGATGCACCGCCTACGCCGTTGCTTCACCCAGCGCATCAGAGAATTGGACATTGACGCTCTTCGGGAAGCGAACAATTCCCCTAGCTCATCCACTTCAACACCGTCGCCTCGATTGGATTGACGAACTCGCGCCCCTCTTCGCGGCTCTTCGTCCATTCGCGCTTGAGCTTCAGGTACCATTTCGCCTGCACGTCGATATCGTCGATCCACAGCATCGAGGGGCTGTAGCGCAGGCCTTCGTTTTGCAGATCGACCATGTCGCCGTCTTGATCGAGGAATTTACGCCCCGCCGGGGTCAGGATCGGCTTCAGCGCATCGAGCAGCGGCGCGTTCTTCCAGTACGTCACTTGCGTGATGCGCGTCGAATTCTCGTTCTCGGGCGTAAGGCAGGTGAGCGTAAACAAACGCGCTTTCTCACCCTCGACCACTTCCCAGCGGAATCCGGGAAGCATGAAGGAAATCTCCGTCGTCACCTGGCGACCGAACAGTATCCGGTACGGCAGCGAATTGCTCGACGGCGCATGGCGCTCGATTGCCCAGCCACGCTCGCGCGGCACGAAGCGCTTCTGCTTGAGTTTTTTTCCGGCGCTGGGCGGGCGCCACCACCATTGATCGTGCACATACGGCACATGCGCGGGATCCATGAGCCCGACGACGGCGTTATCCATGGTCGCCGCGAAGATGCGGTGAATGACGAATTTCGGTGTGCGGAAATCGCCAAGCTCGAACACCGGCGGCGGCGGCGGCTCGTGCAGCGCGCGCGCATCGGCGGCAACGAATGCCAGCACGATGCCGTTGGCTTCGTGCGTTGGATAGTGCCGCACCTTTATGCGATTGGCCTCGTACGCCTGGCCTTCGACCAACGATGGAATCTGCCGGCAAACTCCATCGGCGACGCCGAAGCGCCAGCCGTGATAAGGACATTCGACGCTCTGGGCGCCGTTCGTATCGACGATACGCCCCGCCGAGAGCGGCACCGCGCGGTGCGGGCAGATGTCGCGCAGCGCAAACGCCCGCCCCTCGCGATCGCGCCCGAGCACCACCGGTTCGCCCAGAATTTCGCGCCGCAGCATCTCGCCGCGCTTCAGCTCGCGCGAGGTCGCGGCGAAATACCACAGGTCCTTGAGCAGATCGGTCATGGCGCCAGCGCTCATCGCGCTACGATAATCACGCGGAAGATATCGCTGGGAGGCTCGCTCGTCTCCCAGGGGCGGCGCTGTTCGAGCACAAGCTCACCCGAGCCGGGCGCGGCGGCGGTGAACACGAATACTTCCCAGTGATTGCCGCCGGCAAAGCCGGGCTGGCTTTGCGCCGTCGTGGTGTTGCCGCCCGCCTCTCCCGCGCGCGCGATAAACGACGGCGTTTTCGCTGGCGCCCACAAATACCCCGCGGTCGGCACGCCAACCAGCTCCACCGCGAAACGTTGCCCGACCGGCACTTCAATCGTTTGCCCGTTCCGTGACGCATCGACGCGCAGCGTCACATCGGCGGGCGTCGGCGCCGGCAGGTTCTGCGATGCGGACACGGGCATTTTCTCCTGGTCTTGCGCGGCAGGCGCGCACGCGGCGAGGGCGGCCGCCATCGAAATGACGCGCATCATTGCATCGCTCCGGTTTCCATGAGGTCGATATAGAATCTGATCATGCGCTCGAAATTGGCCGTGGAAAGCCGCTCATCGATGCCGTGAGGACCCTTGAGATCCTCGTCTGTCAGCAAGATCGGCATGAAACGATAGACGTTCTCAGCCGCCTCCGAATAGTGGCGCGCATCGGTGCCGCCAACCACCAGCCCGGGCGCTACCGGCGCATCCGGCAAAATCGCGTGCGAGAGCGCGGCAAGCAGCGCATAGCTCGAAGAGGTCGTGCTTGACACTGGGCTGGCGTCGAGCGGCGGCTGGTC
>DPWD01000229.1 GCA_003526465.1 Hyphomonadaceae bacterium | reverse complement strand
GCGGCGCGAGCGCCATCGGCCCCGGAGGCTCGGGGCGCACCGAAGCGCCTGTGATCGGCGCGCCTTCGCGCAACGAGGCCGGAAACCGCACTTCGCGCGGGTCGGGGCCTTCGAGGCCGGCGATGAAATCGGCGTCGACGAAGATCACGGTTTCCCCGTCCTTGACCGGAGCGAAAACGCGCCACCCCTGCTCGCGCGTATCCGGCCGCACCCCGAACACGAATTGGAGCCCGTCGAGCGCGGGCTGATAATTGGCGATGGTGATCTCTGGCACGGGCTCGGCGGCCGCGGCGCGCTTCACCTCATAGCGCTCCCATTGCCAGCGCCCGAGCGTCGCTAGAATCGCGAGTGCGGCGATCGCGAACACGCTCATCAGCAGCAGCGGACGAAAGCGAATCATTCGATGTCCTCGTGCGTCGCCTCGCGCGCCTTGTGCTTCCATTGGAGCGCAAACAGCGTCGCCTTGAACAATGGCAAAAGCGCCAAGCAAAGCGCTGTCGCCGCGGCCAAGGTCACCGCGATGGCCACCCAGGTTGGCGCTCCCGCAATCTGCAAGATGAAGAGCAAGGGCGTGGCGATGGCGCCAACAACAAGGACCACGAACACCGCCGGCCCGTCGCCGGAATCCGCAGCGCGAAAATCGGCGCCGCAGGCGCGGCAGCTATCGCTGAGCTTAAGATAACTCTGAAACAGCTCGCCCTGCCCGCATTGTGGGCAACGCATGCGCAGGGCTGCGAGAAAGGGAGCGGGGATCATCGCTAGTGCGTACGCTCCCGGCCCCAACAGGAAGCGATGCAACATCCACTCCCATTCCCGGATTGGCGCGAAGCGCCAAGTCCGGGGCCCATAAACGCGGGCGTTGGCGGATAGTCCACTTCGGCGTTGCGGCAAGCGAACCTGGCGCCGCTTGCGTCTATGGGTCCCGGACTTGGCGCTTCGCGCCAATCCGGGAATGGGTGAGCGGGTTGCGCCAGCAGGCGATCCATCAATTGCCCTGCATCGTCAGGTACGGCGTCACGTACACGAACGTGAACAGGAACAACCACACCACGTCGACGAAGTGCCAATACCAAGCCGCGGCCTCGAGCCCGAAATGCTTGGTGGCAGTAAAGCCGCCGGAAATCAGCCTGAGCAGGCACACGGCGAGAAAGATGGTGCCGATGATCACATGCGCGCCGTGAAATCCGGTCGCCATGAAAAAGGATGCGCCATAGACGTTGGCCGTGGCCACCTCACCGCCATTGCCGAAGGCGAAACCCGCCTCGGGATATTCGATTCCGAACTGAACGTAGGTGAAGAGCGCACCGAGCAGCACCGTAAGCAGCAGGCCGAGCGTCGCACCCTTACGGTCATTTTGCTGCAGCGCGTGATGAGCCCAGGTCACCGTCGTGCCGGAAAGCAGCAGAATAAGCGTGTTCATCAGCGGCAATTGGAAAGGATCGAACGTCTCCACGTGCGGCGGCGGCCAATTGGCCCAGGCCGCTACGGTTTCTTCGTTCCAAGAAGGCACCACCCACGCCGCGCGCAGATCGTGGAAAATCGCCAGTTCGAAGAACACCCAGAACCAGGCGACGAAGAACATCACTTCCGAAGCGATGAACAAGATCATCCCGTAGCGCAGGCCGATATCGACCACCGGTGTATGGTCGCCGGCGCGGCTTTCCTTGATCACGTCGCCCCACCAGCCAATGCAGGTGAGCGCCATGATGAGCGCGCCAATCAAGAATAGCGGCCACTGCCCCTTGGCGAGCCAGAAGCCCTCGCCCACGCCGCGCATCAGCACAACCGCGCCTGTCGTCAGGAACAGCGCGCCGATGGAGCCAACAACCGGCCAGGGGCTCGGATTGACCAGGTGGTAATCGTGTTTGACGTCGCCGTGCGCCATGGTTTCCTCTCTCAACTCGAAGGCCCGACCGCGGATTGATCCGCCGCTCGGAAATAAGTGTAGGACAGCGTGAGTTCGCTCAAGCCCCGCGTATCGGGGTCGGTCGCGAGATCGGGGCTGATGAAATAGACCAACGGCAGGTCCGCCTCCTCCCCCGGCGCCAGCACGCGGTCATTGAAGCAGAAGCACTCGGTCTTGAAGAAATAGGCGCCGGCGGTGTGAGGGGTAACGTTGTAGGTGGCGCGCGCGACGATCGCTTCGTTGCTCAGATTGCGGATGCGGTAGAAGGCAAGGCCGGTCTCACCGATGCGCAGGCTCTGCGTGCTTTGTTTGGGCGCGAAATCGACCGGCAAGTCCAAGGCGATATTGGCGTCGAAGCGCACTTCTATGCGCTGTTCGAGCACACGCTGGGGTGCTGCGTCGGCGGTGCGGGTGACGCCGCCGAAACCGGTTGCGCGGCAGAAAGCGTCGTAGAGCGGAACCGCCGCGAAGGCCAGGCCGGTCATGGCCGCGACCGCGCCGGCGACAGCCAAAGCGGTGAGCGCGTTCTTCTTCACGGAACCCCCGCCTTGAACTTGGCCATGGTGATGAAGAACACCAGCAACATGAAGCCGCCGACGCTGAGCCCGATCCAGAGATTGCGCCGCTTGCGCGCGGCGCGTTCCTCGGGCGTCAGGATCACGGTCTCGTTCATGCGCCGGGCCTCACCCACATGAGCCGATAAATTACAGCCAAGAATAGCAGGACCCCAATACCTGCTACGGAGTAGCCGACTGTCGAGACCGTATTCAAGAATGCGAACGACTCCACGTAGTCAACATAACGCTGCGGTGGCCCCACAACGGCAAGATACGCCATGGGGGCAAAGATCAACGCGACGCCCAAAGACACCAAACTGAAATGGGCAAGAGCGAACCGTTCGTTGGCTTGTCGTTTCAGCAGTCGCGGAACGATTAAGTAAAAAACAGAAAAAAAGGCGAAACCCGCAACGATGGGCAAAACAAAGTGCCAGTGGGCGACGACATAATATGTATCGTGTAACGTTTCTTCGTCGCCTTGATGAAGCGGCAGGCTCGACAGGGCGGAAACCGCGAGCGCCAAAACGCACGCGATAGACCACAACAAAGGTAGATTGGCTGCTCGGCGCTCGTTCATGCGAGCCCCCGCTCGAGGAGCAGCGCCGCGAACAACACAAAGAGATAGAGGATCGAGAAACCGAACAGCGCGCGCGCGTGCTTGTCCTCGCTCGCTTGCCCCTCGCCGGCGCGCGAACTGAGCACGCGCCAAGCCAGAAACAGGAAGAACGCCCCGCCCAGCGCGGCGACGATTGTGTAAACAATCCCGCTGAGCCCCGTGAACGCCGGCGCCAATCCGAGCGGCGCCAGCAAGAGCGAGTACGCGAAGATATGCGTGCGCGTTGCCTTGGCGCCGTGCGTCACCGGCAGCATCGGCACGGAGGCCGCGGCGTAATCGTCCTTCTGCAGCAGCGACAGGGCCCAGAAATGCGGCGGCGTCCACACGAAAATGATCGCCACCAGCAGCCAGGCGTCGAGCGAAACCGCGCCGGTCTTGGCCGCCCACGCGATCGCCGGCGGCAGCGCGCCGGCAAGCCCGCCGATGACAATATTCTGCGGCGTCGAGCGCTTCAGCCACATCGTGTACACAACGGCATAGAAGAAAATCGTGAAAGCCAGCAGCCCCGCGGCAAGCGGCCCCGCCGCCAGCTGCATTGTCACTACCGAAAGCGCCGAGAGCGTGAGCCCCAGCATCAACGCTTCTTCGCGCGCAACCCGGCCCGAGGGGATTGGGCGCAAGCGCGTGCGGGTCATGATCGCGTCGATGTCGGCGTCGAACCACATATTGAGCGCGCCCGACGCGCCGGCGGCCACCGCGATGGCGAGGATAGCGGCAAAGCCGAGCACAAGATCACCCGGCCCCGGCGCGGCGACGTAACCGACCAGCCCCGTGAACACGACCAGGCTCATGACGCGCGGCTTCAAGAGCGCGAGATAGTCCGCCGCCGTTGCGGGGCGCTGAGCTTCGGTGATCCCTACATCTACCAACGACTTCTCCGATTAGCGTCCCTTCTCCCCTTGAAGGGAGAAGGTGGCCCGAAGGGCCGGATGAGGGGTTTCGGTCTCTCCGGATAGAGCGCGTTCCCTCACCCGTCGCTTCGCGACACCCTCTCCCCTCAAGGGGAGAGGGCAATTCTTCTCAATGCCCCGCGTCCGGTTTGATCACCGGCAGTTCGTTGAATTGGTGGAAGGGCGGCGGCGAGGAAAGCGTCCATTCCAGCGTGCTCGCCCCCTCGCCCCACGGATTGGCGCCGGCCTTGCGTTTGACCAGGAACATTTCCACGAGCGTGATCAAGAAAATGAGCACGCCGACCGCCGTGATCACGTAGCCGATCGAGGAGATGTTGTTCCAGTAGGCGTAACCTTCGTTGTAGTCGACGTGCCGACGCGGCATGCCCTGCATGCCGAGGAAGTGCTGCGGGAAGAACACCACGTTCACGCCGACGAACATGATCCAGAATTGCAGCCCTGCGAGGAAACCGTTGTAGCGATAGCCGCTCATTTTCGGGATCCAGTAGAAGAAACCGCCGAAAATCGCGAACACCGCGCCGAGCGAAAGCACGTAGTGGAAATGCGCCACGACATAATAGGTGTCGTGAAAGCTTGTATCGACCCCGGAATTGGCGAGCACGACCCCTGTCACCCCGCCCACCGTGAACAGGAAGATGAAGCCCATCGCCCATAGCATCGGCACTTTGAAGTCGATCGAGCCGCCCCACATGGTGGCGATCCAGGAGAAGATCTTGATGCCTGTCGGCACCGCGATCACCATGGTGGCGGCGATAAAATAGGCCTCAAGATCGAGTCCCATGCCGACCGTGTACATGTGGTGGGCCCAGACCACGAAGCCGATCAGCCCGATCGAAACCATCGCGTAAGCCATGCCGAGATACCCAAACACCGGCTTACGCGAGAACGTCGAGACGATCTGGCTGATCATGCCAAAGCCCGGCAGGATCAGGATGTACACTTCCGGGTGGCCGAAGAACCAGAACAGGTGCTGGTACATGACCGGGTCGCCGCCGCCGGCTGGGTTGAAGAAATTGGTGTGGAAGTTGCGGTCGGTCAGCAGCATGGTGAGCGCGCCGGCCAGCACCGGCAGCGACAGCACCAACAGCCACACCGTCACCAGGATCGACCACACGAACAACGGCATGCGGTGCAACGTCATGCCCGGCGCGCGCATGTTGAAAATCGTGGTGATGAAATTGATCGATCCAAGGATCGAGGACGCGCCGGCGATATGCAGCGACAGGATCAGGAAATCCATCGCCGGGCCATCGTGATAGGCCGCCGGCGTCGAGCCCCCGCCCCAATTGGTCGAAAGCGGCGCATAAAGCGTCCAGCCGCCGCCGAAACCGGGGTGGGTTCCCGCGCCCGGAACCAACAGTGAAATCACAGCCAGCGTGAACGACACCGGCAGCAGCCAGAACGAAATGTTGTTCATGCGCGGGAACGCCATGTCGGGCGCGCCGATCATGAGCGGCACGAACCAATTGCCGAAGCCCCCGATCATCGCCGGCATGACCATNNATCATGATCAGGCCGTGATAGGTGACCGCGACATCGTAGAAATGCTTGGCGGCGTCGACGTCGTGAATCCAGGGCAGGCTCAGCAGCGGGCCGATGCCCGGATCGGCGAGCTCCCAGCGAATGAGCCCCGACAAGGCCCCGCCGACGAGCCCGGCGATAATCGCAAACACAAGATACATCGTGCCGATGTCTTTGTGATTGGTGGAAAACAGCCAACGGCGCGGATCGTAGACGCTGGGGCGATGATCCTCATGGCCCCCGGCGTGCGCAGCCTCGTGATGCGACATCGAATTCTCTCCGTATCTTTTAGCGCGTCGGCGCGGCGGCGGGCGCGGGCGCTGCCTCATCCGTCGCGGGCGCTTCGGCGGACGGAAGCGTTCCGCCTTGGGCGAGCACCCATTGCTCAAACTCGGCCCGGCTCACGGCATGCACCTCGATCGGCATGAAGGCGTGGTCCNNTCCTTGCCGCACAATTCCGAGCACTGCCCGTAGAATACGCCCTCGCGGTCGACGTTAAACCAAGTGTCGTTGACGCGGCCCTGGATGGCGTCTTCCTTGACCCCGAACGCGGGCACCGCCCAGGCGTGAATAACGTCGTTCGAGGTGACGAGCACCCGCACATTGGCGCCCACCGGCACAAGCAGCGGCTCGGTTGTCGAGAGCAGACGCCGCGCGGGCACTTCGGGATTGGTGGCGTTGCGCGCTTCGACATCCTCATCCTCAAGCCGGGCGGAGGTGATGCTGACGCCGAGATCGGGATACTCGTAGCTCCAAGACCAGGAACTGCCCGTTACCTTCAGCGTGTACTCGGACGGCGGAATCTGTTCTTCGCGAATGATGAGCGGGAACGATTGCGAAGCGATCACCACCAGAATCGCCACCGGCACAACGGTCCAGATCACTTCCACGGTCATATTGTGGGTAAACTTGCGCGGGGTCGGGTTGGCGAGCCGGTTGAAGCGCACGACCACGTAAAGCAGCAACGCCAGCACAAAGACCGAAACCCCGACAATGATCGGCAGCAACCAATTGTCATGGAAATCGATAATATCGCGCATGATCTGGGTTGCGGGTTCCTGGAAATGGATCGCGCCGTCCGTGGGCGCGCCCGTTTGCGCCCACGCCGCGCCAGCGGCCAATGCACTTGCAGCTGCGGCGAACAAAGCACTACGCGTCACGCACGCCCCTCCTTGAAACTTGCAGCAAGCGGTATGGCGCGAGCCGCATGCCCCGCCTATACTTGCCGGGCGCGGCATACAACCGCGCCTGACTTTTTGGACATCTGAATCAGCAATCGGTGGGGTGCTAGCATGGGCGACGCTGCGCTTCCAAGGCGCCTCCTCGCCGGGATTTCTGGTTTTGCCGCTCTCTGGCTCTGGGGCGCGGCGTTCGCCCAGGACCCCAGCCAGGACCCGCGAGCCGCGACCATCATCGGCGGCGATGCATTCGCGCGCCGTTGCGGGGCGGCAATAGCGGCCAATGACGTTTCCGACCCCGCGCTGGGCCAATGTGAGCGTGCACTGCGCTATCCGCGGCTGTCGCGGGCGGCGGAAATCCAACTCCGGATCAATCTAGGCGTTATGCGCATGCGCCGGGGGGAGCACCAGGCCGCGGTCGAGCAATTCGACGCGGTAACAGCCCTCGACCCCCGCAACGCCGAGGCCCACCTCAATCGGGGCGCCGCCCTAATCCAATTGCGTCAGTACGGGCCGGCAGTCACCGCCATTACCGAGGCTCTGAGCCTTGGCGTGCGAGAACCGCACAAGGCCTATTTCAANNTTCAATCGCGGCGCGGCGCGCGAAAACATGGGAAATCTGCGCGGCGCCTACGAGGACTATAGAACAGCCCTTGAAATTCAGCCCGATTGGGGCCCGGCCAACGCCGAACTGGCCCGCTTTGCCCGCACCCGGCGCGATCATCTGGCCGGCGTGCTGAGCGACCCCGACGCACAATAGGCGCGCGGCAGGCCGACTCGGCGCCTATATGTCTGCGACTATCATCTCGCAAAGGAACTCGCCATGGCCGACGGCCTCCATCTACCTGAAATCGCTCCAGAAATGGATTGGGATGCCGCGCAGAAGATCCTCGCAGAGGCCGCCAACGGCGCTGACGATGGCGAGATCTTCGTCGAAGACAGCCGCACAGAGAGTTTTTTCTGGGACGATGGACGATTGAAGTCAGCCTCTTTCGACGCCGCTCAGGGATTTGGGCTTCGCGTGGTTGCGGGCGAGCGGGCCGGGTACGGCCACGCCAGCGTGTTGGAAACTGACGCGATCGAACGAGCCGCAGAGGCTGCGGCCTCTGTGAAGCTCGGGCGCGACGCTGCGCTCGACGCCAGCCCAGCGCGGCCCAACCGCCAGCTCTACGCGGATTTCGACCCCATCGAGGCGCCTGCCTTCACCGCCAAAACCGACCTGCTCGCCGAGATAGACGCCTATTGCCG
>DPWD01000269.1:1443-5641 GCA_003526465.1 Hyphomonadaceae bacterium | reverse complement strand
GGGACTTGCGGTGACGCGTTATGCGGAGGGGCTCGGGCACCCGCGCTGGCTCTACCTGCTGCCCAATGGCGACGTGCTTGTGGCGGAGAGCGCGACGCAGCCTTCGCGCGGTGGCGGGCTCGAGGGCTGGGTTGCCAACCGCGTTCAGCGCGACGCCGGCGCGTTTGCTTCGGGCAGCAACCGCATCGTGTTGTTGCGCGACGCCGATGGCGATGGCGATGTGGATGAGCGCCATGTGTTCGCGGAAGGGTTGAACCAGCCAATCGGCATGGCGCTGGTGCGCGATCATTTCTACGTCGCCAACACCGATGCGGTGCTTCGCTTCGCTTACACGCCCGGCGCCACGCGCTTGGAGGGCAGCGGTGAGAAGGTGCTGTCCTTGCCTTATCGCGAGGGCGACAATGGCCACTGGACGCGCAACCTCGTCGCCAACGCGGAGGGAACGAAGCTGTACGTTTCGGTCGGTTCGGCCAGCAATATCGCTGACGGCGGCATGGAAGTGGAGGAGGGGCGCGCCGCGATCTGGGAATTCAATCCGGATGGTTCGGACGCGCGCGTGTTCGCGTCCGGTTTGCGCAATCCGGTCGGCATGGATTGGGCGCCGGTCACTGGCGCGCTGTGGACCTCGGTCAATGAGCGCGACATGCTCGGCGACAATCTGGTTCCCGATTACATGACCAGCGTTCGCGATGGCGGCTTCTACGGTTGGCCCTATTATTATTATGGCGAAAATCGCGACGAACGTGTGCCCATCCCCGACAACGTGCGTCTGCAACGACCGCTCGCGCCAGATTATGCGCTCGGCGCGCACACCGCTTCGCTCGGCCTGCACTTCTATCGCGGCGAGGCGCTGCCGGAACATTATCGTGGCGGCGTGTTTGTCGGGCAGCACGGATCGTGGAACCGGCGCGAACCGGCTGGCTACAAGGTGATTTTCGTGGCTTTCGCGAATGGGGTCCCCACCGGCGCGCCGGAGGATTTCCTCACCGGTTTCCTGAATGCGCGCGGCGAAGCGCAGGGACGGCCAGTAGGCGTGGCCATGGACGCAACCGGCGCGATTCTGGTCGCAGACGATGTCGGCGACATCGTGTGGCGGGTAGCGGTGCGGTAGTTTGCTCCCGCGTTCATGGGGGAGCTGTCAGCGCGCGAAGCGCGATGATTGAGGGGGTGGGGGCGCGCACAACCTACCCCCTCCGGCTCGCTACGCTCGCCACCTCCCCTTGCGGGGGAGGAAAGGTCACCCCCGCGCGGCCTTTGGCGTTTCCTTGGTTTGCGCCGTTTCAATCGGCGCGATCAACCAGAACGTTGCTTTGGCATTGTCCCAGTTGGCCAGCATGCTGGTGGCGAGCGCCGAGCCGGTTTCCGCGCAATGACGTTCGACCATCGCCCTGAGTTCGTTGGCCTCCGCGCCTTTCGGCCTGCGCCAGGCGATGGAGGCGGCATTGGCCACGAACGGCATTTGTTCTTCCGGGTCGTACAAGAATGCAACGCCACCCGTCATGCCGGCGCCGAAATTCTCGCCCACGGGCCCGAGGATGGCAACGCGTCCGCCGGTCATGTATTCGCAGCCATTGGCGCCGCAGCCTTCGATCACGGCGGTCGCACCGGAATTGCGCACCGCGAAGCGCTCGCCGGCAAGGCCAGCCGCGTAAAGCTCGCCGCTGGTCGCGCCATAAAGGCAGGTGTTGCCGATGATGGAATTGGGTTTGCCCCTGAAGCCGGAATCGGCGGGCGGACGTAAGGTGATGAGCCCGCCGGACAAGCCCTTGCCGACATAATCGTTGGCGTCGCCGGTGACATCGAGCCGGATCCCCTGCACCAGGAACGCGCCGAGGCTTTGCCCGCAGGAACCCGCAAGCTTCACTTGCAAGCGCCCTTCGGGAAGCCCGTGCATGCCGAAGCGACGCACCGCACGCGAGGAGGCGCGTGCGCCGATCGCGCGCTGCGTGTTGCGCACGGCGAAGTCCAATTGCCGCTTCTCGCCGCTTTCGAAAAATGCCTCGGCGTTGCGGATGATGTCTTCGTCGAGCGAGGGCGGCGGCTCGTTGCGGCCTGGGCGCGTGCAATAGGGGGGATGGGGACTGTCGACGCGCACCAGCAGCGGATTGAGGTCGATGTCGTCCAGATGTTCGGCGCCGCGGCTGATCTGCGCGATCAGATCGGTGCGTCCTATAACGTCCTCGAGGCGCTGAAAACCCATCAGCGCCAAGATTTCGCGCACTTCCTGAGCGATGAAGGTCATCAGGTTGACGACCTTGTCTGGCGAGCCGGTGAATCTTGCGCGCAAGCTCTCGTCCTGCGTACACACGCCGACCGGGCAAGTGTTGGAATGGCACTGGCGCACCATCAGGCAGCCCATCGCCACCAGCGAAGCCGTGCCGATGCCGAATTCTTCCGCGCCCAGGATGGCGGCGACGACGATATCGCGCCCGGTGCGCAAGCCGCCATCGGTGCGCAAGCGCACGCGGTGGCGCATATTGTTGAGCACTAGCACCTGGTGCGTTTCGGCGAGGCCGAGCTCCCAAGGAATGCCGGCGAATTTGATCGAGGAAAGCGGGCTCGCGCCGGTTCCGCCGACATGGCCCGAGACAAGGATCGTATCGGCGCCGGCCTTGGCCACACCCGCCGCCACAGCTCCAATGCCCGATTGCGCCACCAGTTTCACGCAAACCGTAGCGTCAGGATTGATCTGCTTGAGGTCATAGATGAGCTGCGCCAGATCCTCGATCGAGTAGATGTCGTGGTGCGGCGGCGGCGAGATCAGCATGATGCCGGGCGTTGCGTGGCGCAGCCGCGCGATCATCTCGGTGACCTTGAAGCCGGGCAATTGTCCGCCCTCGCCGGGCTTGGCGCCCTGCGCCACCTTGATCTCAAGCTCGCTGCACTTGTTGAGATATTCCGCGGTGACGCCGAAGCGCCCCGAGGCCACTTGCTTGATCGCGGAATTGCCGTCATCGCCGTTTGGCAGCTTCTCATAGCGGGCGCGATCCTCGCCGCCTTCGCCCGAGACGGCGCGCGCCCCGATACGGTTCATGGCGATGTTGAGCGTGCCGTGGGCCTCGGGAGAGAGCGCGCCCAGGCTCATGCCGGGCGTGACGAAGCGTTTGCGGATGTCGTTGATGCTCTCCACCTCGTGCACATTGATGCCTTCGGGTGGGGTATGAATTTCGAGCAAGTCGCGCAGCTGGATTGGCTCGGCGATGCGGCGCTCGCGCACGTAGGTGGAGTAGCGCTTGTAGGAATCGTAGTCGTTATCGGTGCATGCCTGTTGCAGCGTGTGGATGAGGTGGGCCTCGAGCGCGTGCGGCTCGCCGCGCGCGCGCTGACGGTAGAAGCCCCCGACCGGCAACACCGCCGCGCCAGCATAGGCGCGCGCATGGCGGGTGAAGGCGTTGCTGGCAAGGCCTGCAAGCCCGATGCCAGAGATGCGGCTCTGTAGCCCGGGAAAGAACTCGTCCACCAGCGCGCGCGAAAGCCCGATCGCTTCGAAGTTCAGCCCGCCGCGATACGATGAAATTACCGCGATGCCCATCTTCGAGATGATCTTGAGCAGCCCAGCTTCCAACGCGGCGCGATAATTGGCGGCGCCTTGTTCGGCGCTGAGGCCATTGCTTAAGCCGCGCGCGGCGCGATCGGCGATCGCCTCGAAGGCAAGATAGGGGTTTACGGTGGTGGCGCCCGCGCCGATCAGGACCGCTACATAATGGGCGTCGACGCATTCGGCGCTGCGCACGCCGATGGAGCAGAACGAGCGCAGCCCCTTGGCGGTCAGATGCGCGTGCACGCCGCCCGCCGCCAGGATCATCGGGCAGGCAACGCGCGCAGCGCTCTGGGCTTCATCAGTCAAGACGATATGCGAGCGCTTGTCGCGCACGGCCTGTTCGGCCTCGGCGCGAATGCGGTCCATGGCTTGGCGCAGCGCGGGTCCCGACTCCGCTTCGCTTGCGGGAGTGGGGAAGGTGCAATCGATGCGCGCGACGCCTTCGCCGAGCTCGGCGGTCAGACGCTCGTACATGCCGTTGGTCAACACCGGGCTCGAGAGTGTGTAAACATCGGTCTGGGTTTCATCCTGCGCCAGGATGTTGCCCAGGTTCTTGAAGCGCGTGGTCAAGCTCATCACCCGCTCCTCGCGCAGCGGATCGATGGGCGGGTTGGTGACCTGGCTGAAGTTCTGCCGGAAGAAGTGGTGCAGGCCGCG
>DPWD01000269.1:1057-1401 GCA_003526465.1 Hyphomonadaceae bacterium | reverse complement strand
ATATCTTCGAGCGTCAGCCCCGCGGCGGCCTGGCGGCGGGCGAGTTCCTCGCGTTCGGCAAACAGGCGCGGCTCGGGGCCTTTCAGTTTGGCGTCGAGGTCAACGACATGCTCGAGCCAGGCGCCGTAAGGATGTTGCGCGGCGAGCGTGCCGACGATCTCGTGATGACGCAGGAGTTTACCCTCCTGGGTGTCGACCGCGATCATCTGTCCAGCGCCGAGGCGGCCGCGCTCGATGACGTGCGCGTCCTCAAGCGGAACCATGCCTGTTTCCGAGCCCGCGACCAGCAAGCCGTCTTCGGTGAGCGCATAGCGCAGCGGACGCAGGCCGTTGCGGTCCATGCC
>DPWD01000269.1:0-1049 GCA_003526465.1 Hyphomonadaceae bacterium | reverse complement strand
CTCCATCACCGCGTTGCAATAGGCGTAGAGCGCCTTGTGTTCGGGGCTCATGGTCTTCGACTTCGCCCACGCTTCGGGAACCAGGAGCGACTTCGCCATCGGCGCGTTGCGGCCGGCGCGCACCAGCACTTCGAAGACATTGTCGAGTGCTGCGGAGTCCGAGCCGCTGGGCTGGATCACCGGCTTTACGTCATTGTCGGCGGCCCCGAATGCATCGCTAGTCATGCGAATTTCGTGGCTCTTCATCCAGTTCACATTNNCCATTGTGGCAAAGCATGCGGAAGGGCTGGGCGAGACGCCAGGTGGGGAAGGTGTTGGTGGAATAACGCTGGTGATAGAGCGCTACCGAGGAGGCGAACTTCTCGTCGCGCAGGTCGGGATAGAANNATGCCCTTGTACACCAGCGTGCGTGCGCTCAGCGAGCACACGTAAAGTTCCATGATGTTCGCCGCGAGCGCGCGGTTCTCGATTTTGCGCCGGCAGATGAAGAGGTCGCGCTCAACCGTTTCGTGATCGCGCTCGCTGGGATCGTAGAACAGAACCTGCTCGATCTCGGGGCGGGTGGCGTTAGCCTTGTCCCCGATCGCGGAGATATCGATGGGTGTCTGCCGCCAGCCATAGAAGCCGAAGCCAGCGCGGATGATCTCGCTTTCGACAATGACGCGCGCGCGTTCGAGCGCGCCGAAATCGTTGCGCGGCAGGAAGACCTGGCCGACAAAGATCTGCCGCTCGCCTGGCTTGTGGCCAGTGTCCTCGACGATTTTGCGGAAGAACGCTTGCGGCGCCTCGATCAGGATGCCGGCGCCGTCGCNNGTCTTGCCGTCGGCGTCGACCGCGCCGCGGTGCCACACGGATTTCAGCGCCTGCAACGCCAGGGTCACCACTTCGCGGCGCGGCTTCCCGTCGATGGCGGCGATCAACCCGACGCCACAAGCGTCGCGCTCATGCTCGGCGCGATAGAGGCCGTCGCGCTCAAGCTTGGCGCGCTCGCGGACGTAGCGCTGGACTTGTTCGTGGGTGTCAAAGTCGGGCATGGCAAAACTAATCAT
>DPWD01000069.1 GCA_003526465.1 Hyphomonadaceae bacterium | reverse complement strand
CGAAACGGTTGCAGCGCGATGGGCGCTTGCTGGCGGCGGCGCGCGGGCAATTGACGATGACACGCGACCTGGCGGCGGCGATTGCGGCGGCTGTGCTGGCCATGTTCGGCTTGCTCGCCATTGTTGGCTTAAAGGCCTACCGCGCCGCGCGCGATTTCTGGGCGCGCTGGCGCGAGGACGAGTATGACGACCTCGTCGAAATCAGAACCGAATCCTGGCGCGGCTGACGGCGTCAGTTCCTAAACAGCGCCAGGACCGCTTGCGGCTCCACATTGGCGATCGGCGACGGCCCCGCGCCTTCAAGCCCTTGGCGCACTTGCAGCGCCAACAATCTCGCGCTGTCGGCATCGAGATCGCGGCGCACGCCGGCAACCGAGTTCTCGGCGGCGCCCAGGAAGCCCTGGTGGGCCTCGAGACCGCGCACTGTGTCCAGCAGCCGCGCCATCGCCCCTTGCAGCGCTTCCAGCGATTGCTGCAGATATTTGGGCAAAGCGGGGTCATCGACGCGGGCGTCTTTTGCCACCACGATCACATCTTCAACGCCCGGATCGTCCTTGAGGCGCAAGTCAACGCCTGAAATGGTGAGCGGGGCGGCGCCAGGCTCGGCTTGCACCTGAACATCCTCGCCCGCGCTCAGGACGTTGCCCTGCGAGATTGCATCTTCGACGCGCTTGGCGAACGCGGAAAGCAGGTCGTTGGCTTCCGCTTGCGAACCACCGCTTCGCAACAACGCCTGTAGCTTGACCAGCATGGATTGCGCATCGTGACCAATGGCCAGAGCCGTGTGCGCTTGCGCCATGCCGGCGCGCACGCTCTCACGCACCGCCGCCAAGGCGCCGCCGCTCAGTTCGACGCGATCGCGCGCGCGCGCATCCATGTCCGGTTTCGGGCTGAGCGCCGGACCCTTGCCGAATGGGTTCTCGACGCCGAGCGCTCCCACGCCCGTCGCGCCCGGCAGAATGCTCGTCACCATGTCGCCTGCTCCTTCGGATCGCGCACCGCTTGCAGTGCGGCTCTCGGCTTCGCCACAGGCGCGAACGAAACCCAAAAGCGTTAACAACTCGTTAACAATATCATATCCGAAACGGAATTTTTTACGCTTTCTTTACCTTCGGCTAAGCGCCCGAAGATAAGCCATGACAGCGCGCGAGTAGGAAAGCTGCGCCTCGCGCGGATAAGTCCAGATGGTTTCCTTGCTAGCGACGTCGGTCATAGTCTGCACGAAGCGGCCTGCCTCGCCATCGAAGCGCACAAGCAGTTTGCTGTGTTCAGCGGGGCCGGCCTCGGCCAAGCTTGGCGTTCTTTCCAATTCAAATCGCGGCGGCGCCTCGGAATGTTCAACGCCAGCGTCGCGCGCGGCAGGCGCCGTGCGCGTTTCAAGGGTCGAGACCGGGGGGATCGCTGTGCTCATGGCGCGGCGGCCGCAGACGGATCGAGCGGGAGGCTTTCGCCCCCCGCCTTCTCCTTAAGTCCGTTAGCGGAAGAACGACAAGACGATCGACGGCGCGGAGTTGGCGATCGACAGGGCTTGCGCGCCCAGCTGCTGCTTCACTTGCAGCGACTGCAAGCGAGCCGATTCCTTGGCAAGGTCGGCGTCGACCAGGTTGCCGATGCCGGCCTCGATCGAATCAGACAGCTTGCTCAAGAAGTTCTTCTGGGTGTCCAGCGCCCGCGACTGCGAGCCCATGGTCGCCAGTTGCAAGTTGAGGGTGGTGGCCGCCCCTTCGATGGCCGCGGCCGCTGCTTGGGCATTGGCCACGCTGTTCAAGGTAAGCGCCGAAGTGACGCTTGCTAGCGCGCCGGCGCCGTCAACGGTGAAGTCGCGGTCGGTGACTGCCGTGGTTACAGCGGCAGAAGTCACAGCTGTGGCGGTTTCGCCTTGGCCGAGCCAGCTGCGGGCGGTACCCGCGGTTGTGATGGTCAATTCGTTGGTGACCGCGACCGCTTCGGCGGCGCGATACGTGAACTGACCCGTGCTTTGGTTATACGCCGCCGACACCCGGCCGCCGGTCGCCGACGACACAGCAGCCAAATAGTCGCCGACAGTCATTGTCGCGGTGATATCGACTGTGCCGATAGCGACGCCATTGAGGTTGAACGTCGAATCGTCCGCCGCGGCAACGCTTTCGGTGCCGACGACAAAGCCCGAGAGCGAGGGAACCGAACCCGCGACCGCGACCGATTGAATTTGCCGGCCGGTGGTCCCGGTGGCGAGGTCAGAGGTCAGCACCGAGAAATTGGCGCCACCTGCATTGACCAGATTGGCGCCGTTGAAGGTCGCAGCACCGGCGATCTGATTGATTTGCGAGCGCAGCGCGCTGAAATCGGCTTCCAAAGCCGCGCGTTGGTCGGTGGAGAGGTCGCCTGCTTGCGCCGCGACCGCTTTGTCCTTCAATTGGATCAGCAAGTCGGAGATCGATTGACCGGCGGACAACGCGACGTCGATGGTCGACGTAGCGCGGTTGATGCCGTCCATCACCGAGCCGAGAGCGGCCATGCGCCCGCGCTGCTCTTGCGCGATGGCGAACACGGCGCCGTTGTCCTTGGCGGTCGCGACCTTCAAACCGGTGCTGATCCGGTTTTGGACCATGTCCAGTTCGCTGCTGGTTTTGTTGAGGCTCTGCAGCGCGACGAGAGCGCCGTAATTGGTATTTACGCTTGCCATATCCTTTAGTCCTTCTGGACAGAGTTGCCGGCCATTTAGACCGGTGGAGCGATTGCGCGCCCCGTGACGCCGCGCGGTGAGCCGCTCCTTTGAAGAAGCACGCCGCTTGAGGCGGAAGTGATATCGTGAATGGGTTAACAGGCCATTGATGCTGCGGAACGATTCGCTTTTCCTGACTTAGCGCGCGGACAAGCCTTCCATCATGGTCCGGTTAATGTCGATTAAGGGCTCGATGTCGGCGCCGTCGCGCAGCACCTCGCCTGAGTAGCGAACCACCCATAGCGCAAGCGAAATAATCTGTCCGCGCAACGTCAGTGGGAGACGGTTCTCCGGCAGCGCGCAATCCGCGCTCAGCATGCTCCAGAGCCTGCGATTGACCGCGAGCGCCTCGGCAAGGCAGCCCGGCGCGGGTTGCTCCTGCCTGATCCGCACCAGTTCGGCCGTCACTTGGCCGAACGCGCGATATTCAAGTTCCCTCGGCGTTTCAGCCTGCGTGGCCGCGCGCTGGTAGGCTTTGATCGACATTCCTCAACCCTAAGCGCTCTGCCTCGTAGGCGATAAGCTTGCGGCAGCGCATCAACGCACGGTAGTATTCGCGGGCTATTACTTCTTTGGAAACGCCGATGCATTCGGCGAGCATTTCGGGATCGCGCACCGCGCCCATGAACTCGGCCAATCGCAATGCGAACTCGTCGTAGGCCTTTTCCCTGCCTTGCTCGTCTAGATACATGAGCATGATCGGGAAATAGATGCGCTTGGCCGGCGATTCCGCATCCTCCGGCTGCATGATGTCCTTTTCGCGCAGCACCGAGGCTTTGTTTTGCAGCACCAGCGAGGCGCGGCGATCGCCGTTTTGAACGACTGCGCCGTTGACGACAAACCTCTCGCCGGGCCGCAAGGACAGTTTCAGAGGCATGAAAGGCCCTCCTCCCGGTTCTGGGAGTCACTGCCTTGCAGCCTCGCTAAGGTTGGTTAACCAGATGTTGCCGCCGCTGGCGCCGGCGCGGGAATTTTGTTGCGGCTCAACAATGCGCAAATACGTGTCGCTTTGGCAGCGCAGCGGCGCAATCGCCGCCGCTGCATTGAAGCGGCGCGCGCTGCGCTGCAATTGATCTGCAGCCGAACCGAGTTTCTCCGCGCCGACACATTATCTTGAGGAGTTTCACGCGCCGCGCATGCGCGTCCGCAACCAGCGCCCGCACAATGCGGGAAAGGAGGCCGACCAATGCCCAATGTTCTTGACGCGGCGCCGATGCGCGCCTTGACGCGACGCGCCGCCCGCAAGATCGCCGACGGCAGAATCGCCGAGCGGTTCGAGCGCCTCGCCTTCCGCCGATTGCTTGAAGAACCGCGAAATTTCCGCCCCGCGCGCGACGATGAGATCGCGTTGGGGCCGGACTGGGCCCGCGCTGCGAGCTCTCGCGGTGAAACCGTCAGTGTTTTCAAGCCGAACCGCGCAATTGCGAACCGTTTGCACGTAGTAGCGCGGCGGCTGGCGCACACGTGCGAGGTCGCCAATGGGGTGACCGCCGACCACCCGATCTGCGCGGCCCATATAAGCGCGGCGCGGCGCTTCCTGGACAAATTCGACCGCGTCTCCTTCGACACCGCCGCGATTAAGGCGCTGCACTATTCTCGGCTGCGGGCTGAGTGGGAAGCCAACCTAGATGCTGTCGAGGTTTGCCCGCCGCGAACCATCCCCGCCACCATGGGCCGGGTTTGGGAGCGTGTGCCATCCGTGTCGAAATTGCAGAGCACCGGCCGCGAGTTTCACAATTGTCTCGCCGCATCCAGCCGCGCCTCCTCATACGCGGCCATGCTTCGGCGCGGCATCGCCCAATTCTGGGTGCTGCGCGCCCCCGATGGCGCGGGGCTGGTGGTGGCGATGGCGTCCCTGCTCAAGGAGGCCGAATTCATCGAGGTGAAAGGCCCGCGCAACTCGCGCGTCAACCTCGACCATCCCGACCTGGTCTTGCTGGGCGCCGCGATTGGGGTCGCCGCGCGCACGCC
>DPWD01000138.1 GCA_003526465.1 Hyphomonadaceae bacterium | reverse complement strand
GCCATGCTCGCGCAAGCGCGCGCCGATGCGGCGCTGGCGTCCGATGCGCCGGCGGACGCTTTCCGGCGCTTCGCGGCGCGCTTATCGGGCGACGATCTCGACGCGTTTATGGATCGTCTCGCCCTGCGGCGCGCGGATTTTCACAATTACGTGGAGAGACGCCAAGGCCCGATCTTTGCCGAAGCAGCGGTAAGAAACCGCCACGGCGCGGCGATGGAAGCCGATATCTTTTGCACGAGCGTACTCGCAGACCTCGATTGGGACGGGCTCGCACAGGCAGGGGAGGCGTTGCGCGGCTCAAGCGCGAACAACCAGCGGACGGGCCGGCGCATACTGGCGGCGATCGAAGCCCATGGATCGGGCGGCAAGCCGCGCGCCGTGCTGGAGCTTGTCCTGCGCATAAGCCTGAAAGAGGACGGCGAACCCTATGACACGCTGGCGACAGCGACGTTCGCCGCCGAGCAGCCATGGGCAGCGCGCACGCTTGACGATCTGGCCGGGCGAGCAGTCGCCGCGCGCGAGCGGTTGAGTGCGCTTGACCGGGCCGACGATGCCGCGGCCGCGCTCGCACTCGCGCTCAAGCTCGACGAGGCCTACGAGCAAACCAAGGCGCGCGCGGGCGCGCTCGACTTCGACGATCTGATCGAGCACGCCGGCGCCTTGCTGCGGCGCTCGGAAGCCGCGCCCTGGGTGCTCTATAAGCTCGACGGCGGCCTCGACCACATCCTGATCGACGAGGGCCAGGACACCAGCCCGGCGCAATGGGACCTCGTCGCGCCGCTGCAGGACGAATTCTTCGCCGGCAAGGGCGCGCGCGAGCGGCCGCGAACCATGTTCGCCGTCGGCGACCCGAAGCAGAGCATCTTTGCGTTCCAAGGCGCCGATCCGCGTCGCTTTCTGGAAGAATCGCGCGGCATCGAAAAGCGCGCGCGGCGGGCCAATCTGCCGTTCAAGTCCCCTGACCTGCTCACTTCGTTCCGCTCCGCGCCGGAAATCCTGCAAGCGGTCGATGCGACATTTGCTGACAAGGCGCTGATCGACGCGGTGCAAAGTCATGACGTGATCGAACATCTCGCGGCGCGCGAAGGGGAGGCCGGCTTCGTCGAAGTGTGGCCTGTTGCGCGGCGGCCCGAAGCTCAGCCGGCGCGGCCCTGGGATGCGCCGATGGACGTTGAGATCGGCATGAGCGCACAGGCTATTCTAGCGCGCTCGCTCGCTCAGCGCCTTAGGGCGATGATCGAAGCGCGCGAGGCGGTATGGGAGCGTGGCGCGCTACGGCCAATGCGGGCGGGCGATGTGCTTGCGCTGGTGCGCACACGTGGGCCGCTGTTTCGCGAACTGATCAAGGCGTTCAAGCGTGCGGGCCTGCCGGTTGCGGGCGCCGACCGCATGGTATTGCGCGACGAACTCGCGGTCGAAGACTGCCTAGCGCTGATGCGCGTTGCGCTCGATCCCGCCGACGACCTCTCGCTTGCCTGCGTGCTGAAGGGGCCGTGGCTGAACCTCGATGACGATGACAACGACATTTTCCCGCTGGCCCATGGGCGCAATCGCGAGACGCTGCATGCGCGCCTGATGACGAGCGGCGAAGCCAAGTACGCGCCCGCGCGCGAGTTTGTCGCGGCTTTGATCGCGCGCGGCGGCGCGGATGCATTTTCGTTTCTGAGTTGGGCGCTGGAGACGCCCCATGGCGGCGGCCCTACAGGCTGGGACCTTGTGCTCTCCCGGCTGGGCGCGGAGGCGCGCGATCCGTTGGAGGAATTGCTGCAGCGGGCGCTCAAGCCCAGCACGCACGCGGCGGCCACGCTGCAGCGCTTCCTCAGCGACATCGATTCCGATTCCGGCCAAGTGAAGCGCGAGATGGAGGCGGATACCGGCGCCATTCGGGTGATGACGGTGCACGGCGCCAAGGGCCTGGAGGCGCCGCTGGTTATTCTCGCGGATACCACCGGCGCCATCGAGGACGCGCCCGACAGCGGCCTTATGTTCGACGATGACGAGGGGCCGTTCGTCTCATTTCGCGGTAAGGACGACGACGCGAAAACCGCCGCTGCGCGCGCCGCGCACAAGGCGCGCATGGAGAGCGAGCATTGGCGGCTGCTCTACGTGGCGATGACGCGCGCGCGCGACCGGCTTATTGTATGCGGCGCGCAATACCGAAACAGCATCGCCGGTGAAGCGCCCGCTAGCTGGCGAGCTGCCGTTGAGCAAGGGTTGCAGAGGCTCGGCGCCGGCGCTTGCGATACGCCGTTTGGCGAAGGGCTATGTTGGGGCGCGCGCGCGCATTCGGTGGCGCTCGCGCCAGAATTGGCGCCGCAGGGCATAGCCTTGCCGGTTTGGGCAGGCGCGCCCGCATCTGGCGCTCGCGCGATCTCGTTTGCGGCGCCTTCGCGCTTGCACCGGGCCGATCCGGCGCTGTTTTCTCCGCGCGGCGATGGGCAGAAGCGTTTTCGTCGCGGCCTGCTGATCCACGGCTTGCTTGAGCGCTTGCCTGAAATTGAGCCAGAGCGTCGTGAGACGGCGGCGCACGCGTGGCTCTCGCGGCAAAGCGCGCGACACGAAGAAGCGGCCGCATTCGCGCGCGAAGCGCTTGGCGTGCTGGAGCGCTTTCCGCTGCTGTTTGGACCGATGAGCCGAGCCGAGGCGCCGATCGTTGGCGAAGTCGCGGGCAAGGCGGTGACCGGCATTGTCGACCGGCTGGCGATCGATGACGCATCCGTGATGGTACTCGATTTCAAGACCGACCGCCCCGCGCCCAAGGACGCCGCCGGCGCGCCAGACGCCTATGTTCTGCAATTGGCGCTTTATCGAGCGGTGTTGCGCCAGATTTTCCCCGACAAGGAGGTTTCGTGCGCGCTGCTGTGGACCGAGGCGCCGATGCTGATGGAATTGCCCGAGGCCCAGCTCGAGGCAGCACTTGCTGAGTTCGCGCGGTTGAATCCTTAACAATTCCAACCTACATCGCAGCGATCAGCTCCCGAGGAGAAGCCCCCCGTGCCCACCACCAAGATCACCGACGATAGTTTCGAAACCGACGTGCTGAAATCTTCCCGGCCCGTGCTCGTCGATTTTTGGGCCGAGTGGTGCGGACCATGCAAGCAGATCGGGCCGGCGCTGGAAGAAATCGCTTCTGAAATGGGCGGCCGTGTGACCGTCGCCAAACTCAACATCGACGAAAACCCGATGACGCCAGGCCGCTTCGGCGTGCGCGGCATCCCCACCCTGATGGTCTTCAAGGATGGCAAGGTCGCCGCCACTAAGGTTGGCGCGGTGCCTAAGTCAAAGATCGTCGAGTGGTTGAACGAGAGCGTCTGAGCCTTCAAGCTTCAGCGCCTCCGCCGCCAGCAAGAATGAGCCGCAGATAAGCACGCGCGGAGCGCCGTATTGCGCGGCAATGCGCATGGCTGCTTCAAGCGAAGGCGCTGCCTGAGCCGCCGCGCCTTCGCTCAGGGCCGCGGCGGCAATCGAATCCGGCGCCACACCTTCGTCGGCCAAAGGCGCCGCGATGATCAGGTCCGCCTCCGACGCGAGGGGCTTGAGCGCGACCGCCCAGTCCTTCCGCGCGCGCGCGGCGAAAATAACAATCAGCGG
>DPWD01000046.1 GCA_003526465.1 Hyphomonadaceae bacterium | reverse complement strand
GCGGTCATGGAGCGGCTGATGGCGGAGCGCTACCCGATTTACGCCGAAGCTGACATCATTATCGAAACTGGCGGCGGCCCCCATCGCAGCGCGGTGGCCGACATCGTCGCGGCGCTGCGCGCGCGGGCCGCTACCCCATGACCCAAACCATCCCTGTCTCGCTCGGCGCGCGTGCGTACGACGTGCACATCGGCAACGGCTTGCTCGCACGCGCGGGCGAATTGATCGCGCCGTTCGCGCCGAGCAAGCGTGTGTTCGTCGTCACCGATCAGAACGTAGCGCGCTTGCATCGGCCCGTGCTCGTCGCTTCGCTGGACGCCGCTAGGCTCAAGAACTGGACCATCACCTTGCCGCCGGGCGAGGAAACCAAGAGCTTCCATGGACTCGAGCTGCTCTGCCGCCATTTGCTGCAGGCTGGCATCGATCGCCGTGACCTGGTGGTTGCCTTCGGCGGCGGCGTTATCGGCGATATTGCGGGGCTGGCGGCAGGCCTGGTCAAGCGCGGAATCGATTTCGTGCAGATCCCCACGACGCTGCTGGCGCAAGTCGATTCAAGTGTTGGCGGCAAGACAGCAATCGACACGCCTGAAGGCAAGAATTTCGTCGGCCTCATCCACCAGCCGCGTCTGGTATTGGCCGACCTGCACGTGCTGAGCACGCTGCCCGCGCGCGAGATGCGATGCGGCTATGCCGAGATCGTCAAGGCGGGACTCATCGCCGATGCGGATTTCTTTGCCTGGTGCGAGGCGAACGCCGCGCACGTCATCAACTGCAAACCCGAGGCGCTGGCGCACGCAGTGGTCAAGGCGGTGGCGTTCAAGGCGCGCATCGTCGAAGCCGACGAGCGCGAGCAAGGCGCGCGCGCGCTGTTGAACTTGGGTCACACGTTCGCGCACGCGCTTGAAGCTCATGCCGGCTATGGCGATGCGCTTCTGCACGGCGAAGCGGTCGGCGCGGGGTTGGCGCTTGCGTTCGCGCACTCGGCGGGGCTCGGTCTTTGCAGTGCGGGGGAGGCGCGCCGCGTTCGCACGCATCTTGACAGCATGGGCCTCAGCACCGATCTACGCACACTGCCCGGCGCTCCCTACGATCCAAACAAGATGCTCGCCCTCATGGCTGGCGACAAAAAAGCCGAAGCGGGGCAGATCACGCTGGTGCTGGCGCGCACGATCGGGCAGGCGTTCGTGCACAAGGGCGCGGACGCCGCGAAGCTTCGCGCCTTCCTTGAAGGAGAAATAACTTAGATGAGCGCACCGCTCATGAATTTGCTGCTGGCGTTCGCGCTCCTGGCGGCCAATGCGTTTTACGTCGCGGCGGAATTTGCGCTGGTGAAGAGCCGCGGCTTCCGCATCGACGCGCTGGCCGAGGAAAAGCGCATCGGCGCCGCTCTCTCGCAGCGCATCTTGAAAAACCTCGAAGTCTACCTCGCCTGCTGTCAGCTGGGCATAACCATGGCCTCGCTGGGGCTGGGCTGGGTTGGCGAGCCTACCGTGGCCGCGATCGTGCGCCCGTTATTGGCGCCGCTGGGGCTGCCAGAAGAGACCATCCACCTGATCGCGTTCGTGATCGGATTTTTGGTGTTCTCCTCGCTGCACATCGTCATCGGCGAGCAGGTTCCCAAGACCTTCGCGATCCGCAATCCCGAGCCGGTGTCGCTCTGGGTTGCTTATCCTTTGCACGCTTCGTACCTGGTGCTTTGGCCGCTGAACTGGCTGTTGAACGCGGCTTCGCGCTCGATTTTGCGCATGCTGCGGGTAAAAGAGGTGTCGCATCACGAAATCCTCACCGGCGCCGAATTCGAGAACCTGCTCGACGTTTCCGCCGAGCACGGCGCCATGGAGATGGATGTGCGCGACCGCCTGCGCGGGGCGCTCGATCTCTCCGATCTCACGGTCGCCGATGTCATGATCCACCGCAAGGCGATCAAGATGCTCGACATCGATCTGCCGCCGCGCGAAATCATCGCCCAGGCCATGGCGTCCTCGCACACGCGCTTGCCGCTCTACAAGGACGAGCCGGAAAACATCGTCGGCATCTTGCATGCGCGCGACCTGCTGCGCGCGGTTTCCGAGCATGGGCGCGACGGCGTCGATGTGGGAGAGGTCAAGCGCAACGCCTGGTTCACGCCGATGACCACGGGCGCGGAGGATCAGCTGGCGGAATTCCTGCGCCGCCGCGAGCATTTCGCGCTGGTGGTGGACGAATACGGCGCGCTGATGGGGCTCGTCACGCTCGAAGACATCCTCGAAGAAATCGTCGGCGACATCAGGGACGAGCACGACATCGCCGTGCAAGGCGTGCGGCCCCAGCCCGACGGCAGCGTCAATGTCGATGGCGTCGTGCCGATCCGCGACCTCAACCGGGTGATGAATTGGGATTTGCCGGACGAGGAGGCCGTCACCGTGGCGGGGCTTGTCATCCACGAAGCCCAAGCCATCCCCGATCCGGGTCAGCGTTTCGCCTTCCACGGCTATCGCTTCCAAGTGCTGCGCCGCCAGCGCAACCAGCTCACCGCGCTGCGCGTGGAGCGCGAGCCGGAGGAAGTGGAGGGGGGGTGACCGCGCCATGAGTAAGCCCAAGCACATCGGCATCCTCGCGCACTCCGCCGACGGCGCGGCGTTGTGCTTTCTCGAAATGATCCGTGAGGGCGCGCGAGGCATGGGCGCGCACGAACATCCCGAGATCACGCTCTCGATTCTACCGATGGGGCCGACGTTCGCGGCTTACGATGCCGGCGACCTGGCGGCGGTGAACGCGCACCTGATGCGCACCTGTCAGCGCTTGGCCGACGCGGGTTGCGATTTCTTCGTGTGCCCGGACAATACGGCGCACATCGCGCTCGATGCGGCGCACGAGCCTTATCCGCTGCCGGGCCTGCACATTTGCGACGTAGTCGCGAGCCAAGCCAAAAGCGATGGGCGTACGCGCGTGGCGCTGCTCGGCACGCGCTGGACCATGACCGGGCCCGCCTATCCCGCTGCGTTTGCGCGCGCTGGGTTGGCGCTGCAATCGCCCGAGCCGGAAGAGCGCGCGGCGNNTTTCGAGGAACTCTGCCAGGGCATCGTCACAGAGGCGTCGCGCGCGGAATATGTGCGCATTATCGCGCGCATGCAGCGTGACGGCTGCGACGCGGTCGCGCTCTCGTGCACGGAAATTCCGCTGCTGGTCACACCGGAAGCATCGCCGCTGCCGACGCTGGACTCAACGCGGCTGCTGGCGCGCGCCGCAG
>DPWD01000306.1:212-4268 GCA_003526465.1 Hyphomonadaceae bacterium | reverse complement strand
CGCACAAAGTTCGGCGCGCCGCTCGATATTATGGAGAAGTCATGATGGGACAGGCGCGCGCGGCTGGGTCATTGGCGGCGGCGGGCGCCGGCGCGGCGCGCCCAGGGGTCATGCCGGCGATCTGGAAATTTTTCTCCAGGATTCAATGTCCACAAGGCGCCGTCGCCACGTGGACTTGGCTGCCGCCAGCGGCTAAATGCCAAGCATGAGCAGCTTGAGCGATTTTGCCGCCACGGCGGGGCAGTGGCGGTCGTGGGCGCTGATGGCCCAGCAGGACATCAGCCTGCGCTACAAGAGATCGGTGCTTGGCCCGCTATGGATCAGCATCGCTCTGGGGATAACCTCGCTTGGCGTGGGATTGCTTTATTCGGCGGTTTTCGGCCTCAAAGCCACCGAATTCATCCGCTTCCTGGCCGTCGGCTTCATGACGTGGAGCTTCATTCAAGCCCTTCTGACCGAGGGCAGCGCCATTGTCGTCGAGGCCGCTGGCCATCTCAGGAGCGTGATTATTCCGGTTCCGGTGCTCGCGGCGCGCATGGTGTGGCGCAACGTCATCGTGTTGGCGCACAATCTTGTGCTTGTGCTCGGCATCATCGCGCTCACGTACGTCTATGAAGGGCAAGATGCGCTGGCGGGGTTTAAGCCCATCGCGCTGCTGGCGGCGCTGGGCATACTTACGATCGCCGCGATTGGCTATTTCCTCGCTATCGTGCTTGGGCCCGTCTGCGCCCGCTTTCGCGACGTTTCCCAAATCATCGCCAACTTCCTGCAGCTGGTCTTCCTGATGACGCCGATCTTCTGGAGGCCCGACCAAGTCGGCGAGCGCGTGTGGATTCGCGATTGGAATCCCTTTTATCATGTGATCGAACTCGTGCGTGCGCCATTGCTTGGAACCTATCCGCTGGCGCTCAATTGGATGGTCGCCGGGGGCGTGTTGGCGGGCGTCGCGCTGCTGGCTCTGCTAGCACTGCCGATGACGCGCGACCGCGTTGGCCTGTGGATCTGAGGGGGACGGTTTGGCCAGCATCGACACAGAGCATCTCGACTTCGACTACCCCGTCTACGATCTGCGCTCGCGCTCGATCAAGCTCGCGATTTCGCGGCAGATGGTGGGCGGCGCCCTGAGCGATCTTGGCAGCCACATCACCGTAAACGCGCTGCGCAACATCAACCTTTCGATAAACGAGGGCGACCGGCTTGGCCTCGTTGGCCATAATGGAGCCGGAAAATCGACGCTTCTGCGCGTGGTTGCGGGGCTGTACCGGCCCCAGCGCGGGCGCATTCGAATTCTGGGGCGCGTCGTCCCGCTGGTGGAAAAAGGCGTCGGCATCAGCTGGGACGATACCGGCTATGACAATATCGAGCTGCCACTGCGTTTGCTGGGGGCGACCAACGAGGAAGTGAAGCGGGCGAAAAAGGACATCCCGGAATTCACCGGCCTCGGCGCCTATATGCACTTGCCTTTGCGCACTTATTCGGACGGCATGAAGGCGCGCTTCGCGTTCGCGCTGTGCACCGCCATCGAGGCCGACATTTTGGTGCTCGACGAGTGGCTGTCCGCCGGCGACCTCGATTTTCAGGAGCGCGCCAACCAGCGGCTGAACGAGTTGGTTAGGTCAGCCAGCATCCTGGTGCTCGCCAGCCATTCGCTGCCGCTGATCGAGAGCGTGTGCAACCGCGCCATACTCTTGGAAAAAGGGCGCATCGTCCTGCAAGGCGGCGCCAGCGAAGTGTGCGCCGCCTATCTCAACGACGATTATGGCGAGCCGACGCCGCCGCTTGAATTCGCTTTCTAGCTCCGAAATGAAAGGCATCATCCTCGCTGGCGGGTCAGGCACGCGGCTCTATCCGGCGACCCGCGCGCTCAGCAAGCAATTGCTGCCCGTGTTCGACAAGCCGATGATCTATTACCCGCTGACCACGCTAATGCTCGCGGGCGTGCGCGAGATTTTGATCATATCGACGCCGCGCGACACGCCGCTGTTTCAGCAATTGTTGGGCGACGGTTCGCAATGGGGCATCGGCCTTAGCTACGCCGTACAGGAGACGCCGCGCGGTCTGGCGGACGCCTTTATTGTCGGCCGCGAGTTCGTAGATGGGCAAGCCTCGGCCCTGGTCTTGGGCGACAACCTCTTCTTCGGCCACAGCCTAGCCGAACGCCTGCGCGGCGCACGCGAAAGAAGCGACGGCGCGACAGTTTTCGCCTACCGGGTGAGCGACCCGGAACGCTACGGCGTGATCGGCTTCGACGCCGCGGACAAGCCGATCAGCATCGAGGAAAAACCGAAGCAGCCAAAGTCAGATTGGGCCGTCACCGGGCTCTATTTCTACGACGGCAGGGCCAGCGAATTCGCCGCCGCGCTGCAACCCAGCGCGCGCGGCGAGATCGAGATCACCGATCTTAATGCCAAGTATCTGGAGCGCGGTGAACTCGCCGTTGAGCGGCTTGGGCGGGGCTTTGCCTGGCTCGACACCGGAACCCACGAAAGCCTGCACGAAGCGGGCGCCTTCATAAAAGCTATCCAACACCGGCAAGGGCTGATTGTGGCTAGCCCGGAAGAAGTTGCACTCAACGCCGGCTATATCGGCGCGGCCCAAGTGGCGGAGCTCGGCCGCGAAATGGGCGCCAGCGATTACGGACGCTATCTGATCGAACTCGCCCGCGCCGCGGGAGCTTAGGCCCCGTACGCCAGCTCCACCAAATAGCTCTCCAGCGTGATGGTTTCCCCGGTGTTGGCGAGTGTCGCCTTGAATGAGAGCGTTTGCGCGGCCGCGGTATCGACCGCGCCGGTCGTGGGATTTGCGCCCTCGGTGCCCATGGCGCCGTCGGCGGCGGCCGACGACGATGGCGCGACTTGGGAATTGGCGGCGTTGCGGTTGGCGATGGTGGTGATGGCTTGAAACGAGTTCGTCGTCGTTGGCGTGACGTTGATGAAATTGACGCCGCCCATTTGCACTTTCAGCGTCTTGGAGTTGGCGCTGTTGGTGTACTTCCACAGCGAGGTCACACGCAGCACGCCGTTGGGGCCCATCGCGCCGGCGGGAACCGACACGCTTGCCAACGTCGTTTCTGTCGTCGTGCCAGTGACCGACCAGCCCGCCCCGCCGCGCCCCAGCACCCGCCATGAGCCCAAAGTCGCGCACATGTCCTGGAACGAAGCATCGTCGCACAGCGCTTGCGCGGAATCGGAGAACGCAATCTCCTCGATCGCACCAGCGCCGGCGGAAACACGACCCAGGATTTTATCAGTGGCGGAGGCGCGCAGGTTCGCCGCCAGATTGAGCCAGGCCGAACCTGAGTAGGCCAATATCTGATCGACGTCCTTGACGTAGGCGAGAAAGCCCTCGTTGGGCGTGACCTGCTCCCAGGCGCCGTCGCGCCAATAGGCAAGCGCCCCATTGGCCATCGCCGCCCAGTTCGCTCCGGTCTTGCCGGCGGGCAGAATGTAGAGATCGCCGTCGGCGGGCGAGCCGGGTTGCGCGGCAATCGTCGCCGAGACGACCGAAAGCTGCACCAGCGCATCGAGGCGCAAGAGGCTCTCATTGACGGTGACGTGTTTCTGCGCCTGGCCGGATTGCAGATAGGGCAAGAGCAGGCGGGAGGATTGATCGGGCATGACGCCATCTTGCGCCCGCCCCGGCGCTGTTGGATTGATGGCGAACTATCCCCGCATTTTTCGAGCCAAGCCCCATGCCCGCCCGCATCCTCGTCATCGGCCGCTCGGGCCAGCTCGCGAGCGAATTGGCGCGGCTGCCATGCCCCCCGGGCGTGGTGATTGAAGCAGCCGGGCGCGAGCTCTTCGATCTCGCGAAAATCGCTGAAATACCTGGAAATCTGCGTGAACTGCGCGCTGACGCCGTCATCAACGCGGCGGCCTATACCGCGGTGGACCAAGCCGAGAGCGAGCCCGCCGCCGCCTTCGCCCTGAACCGCGACGGGCCCGCGGCGCTGGCGCGCGCATGCGCCGATCTCAACCTGCCGCTGGTGCATCTATCCACGGATTATGTGTTCGACGGCGCCAAGGCGTCCCCCTATTCCGAGGCCGACCCCAAAGT
>DPWD01000306.1:0-149 GCA_003526465.1 Hyphomonadaceae bacterium | reverse complement strand
CGGAACCAATTTTCTCCGCACCATGCTCAAACTGGCCGAGGCGAAAGACGAAGTGCGCGTCGTCGCCGACCAGATCGGCCGGCCCACTTGGGCGCGCGACCTGGCGCGAGCGTCCTTGACCGCATGCCTGCGCGCGCTCGACCGTGACC
>DPWD01000096.1:235-4345 GCA_003526465.1 Hyphomonadaceae bacterium | reverse complement strand
GCTCTGGCGCGGCGGCGGCATGCTGATGCAGCGCATCGCCGCTGACGCGGCCCGCGGCGAGACCAGCGAAGACTGGTCGCGCGCATCGCTTCTGTTCGCAACAGTGCGCGATGAGGAATTGGTCGATCCCGCATTGGCGAGCGACCGCCTGCTCTACCGGCTGTTCCACCAAGAAAGCGCGCGCATGGGCGCTCCCGCCCCGCTCGCCGATCGCTGCAGCTGCGACGAGAACCGCCTCACCCAAGTGATGGCCCGGTTTCCGGCGGACGAATTGCGCGACCTGATCGAGCCCGACGGGCTCCTGCACGCCCGCTGCCAATTCTGCGCGCGGAATTACTTGATCGCCCCCTCGAGTGTGGAGCCTCAGGCCTCGATCGCGTAGCCGGCGCTTCGTACGGTTCGGATCGGGTCGGCCGTTTCGCCCTCCATCAACGCCTTGCGCAGACGACCGATGTGAACATCGACCGTGCGCGCTTCCACGTACACGTCCGACCCCCAAACGGCGTCGAGCAATTGCTCGCGCGAGAATACGCGGCCGGGATGCTGCATCAGATGGTCGAGGATGCGGAACTCGGTCGGACCAAGGCGCACCTCGCGTCCTTGCCGCTTCACCCGATGCTGGGCCCGGTCCATGACGATATCGCCACAGATCATCTTGTCCTCTGCAAGCCCTGGCCGGATGCGCCGCATCACCGCGCGCAGCCGCGCCAGCAATTCGCTCATCGAGAATGGCTTGGTGATGTAATCGTCGGCGCCGGTGTCGAGCCCGCGGATGCGGTCGTTCTCTTCGACGCGCGCGGTCAGCATGACAATCGGCGTGTTGCGCGTATCTTGGCGCGAACGCAGCCGCCGGCAAACCTCCACGCCCGGCGCCTTCGGCAGCATCCAGTCGAGCACCACGAGATCGGGGGTTTCCTCCGCCGCAATCACGAGCGCCTCCTCGCCGTCCCTGGCGACGCTGACGCGATAACCTTCCTTCTCCAAATTGTATCGCAGCAGGTCCGCCAGCGCGACCTCGTCTTCGACAACCAGTACATATGGCGCTTTCGCCATGATCAATCGTCCGTTTCCGCTTCGCCGCGGGGCCGCTCGGTTCCGATGTCTTCGCCGGTTACCAGGAAATGGATATGTTCGGCGATATTGGTGCCGTGGTCGCCGATGCGCTCGAGGTTCTTTGCGATGAACAAGAGGTGCGCGCCCGACGAAATGGTGCGCGGATCCTCGATCATGTAGGTGAGCAATTCCCGAAACAACGAATTGTAGTGTGCGTCGATATTGTCGTCGGCGCGCCACACCACGATCGCCGATTGCACGTCCTTGTTGGCGTAGGCGTCGAGCACTTGCTGGATGTGCGAGAGCACGATCCTGCCCATGCGCTCGACGCTCTTGATCACTTCCATCGGCTCGCCCTGGCTCAAGATGAGCGAGCGCTTGGCGATGTTCTTGGCGAGATCGCCGACCCGCTCCAGCTCCCCGGCGATGCGCCAGGCGGTGAGCACGACGCGCAGATCGCTCGCCATCGGCTGACGCAGGGCGAACACGCGGATGGCGCGCTTTTCCACATCACGCTGCTCGGCGTCGATGCGCGCGTCGCGCGCGATCACGGCTTGCGCCAGTTCAGTGTCGCGCCTGGAGACCGCGTTGAGGCTGTCCTTGATGGCGATTTCGGCCAGACCGCCCATGCGCGCGACTTCCTGCGTGAGCGCGTCCAGTTCCTCGGTAAACGCCTTGACGGTGTGGTCTGTCATTGTTTGCGAATTCTTAGCCGAAGCGCCCAGTAATGTAATCCTGGGTACGCGAATCCCGCGGATTGGTGAAGATTTCCTCGGTCGCGCCGGTTTCGATCAGTTTGCCGAGGTGGAAGAAAGCGGTCTTTTGGGAAACGCGCGCGGCCTGCGCCATCGAATGGGTCACGATAATGATGCAATAATTCTCCCGCATCTCGTCGATCAGGCCTTCGATCTTGGCGGTGGCGATTGGATCGAGCGCCGAGCACGGCTCATCCATCAAGATCACGTCCGGATCGACCGCCACCGTTCGCGCGATGACCAGGCGCTGCTGCTGTCCGCCTGACAGGCTTGTCCCCGATTGCGAGAGCCGGTCCTTCACTTCCTCCCACAATCCAGCGCGGCGCAGCGATTTTTCGACCACGATGTCCATATCGGCCTTTGACTTGGCCATGCCGTGGATGCGCGGGCCGTAAGCCACGTTTTCGTAGATCGATTTCGGAAACGGATTGGGCTTCTGGAACACCATGCCAACGCGCGTACGGAGCACTACCGGGTCGACGTCGCGGCCGTAGGCCTCCTTGCCGTCGATCTGTAGCGAGCCGGTGACGCGGCACCCCTCGATCGTGTCATTCATGCGGTTGATGCAGCGCAGGAAAGTGGTCTTGCCGCAGCCCGAGGGGCCTATGAAGGCGGTGACAGAGCGGTCGGGCGCGTCAAGGGAAACGTCGAACAACGCCTGCTTGTCGCCATAGGACACATTGATGTCGCGCGCCGCCACCTTGACGCGCGCGCCGACGAGTGATCCGGCCGCAGCGGTGACCACCGGCGCGGTCATTGGAGTGTGCGTCGCACGCTCAGCGCCAGCCGCTGAAAATTCCATTCAAAACCCCATACGTTCACAGGCCGCCCCCGCGCGGGCCGCTGCGAGCCATCTCCCGGCTTCTAGCGGCGGTTGATGACACTGATGTGAAGCAATTCCCTGCCTGGCGCCATTGGGCGTCTAAATTGCCGATTCCACATAGAAGGCGAACGCCGAACCGCGGCCGGGCTGGCTTTCGACCAGCAAACCGCCGCGATGACGGCTGACAATGTGCTTAACGATGGCGAGCCCAAGCCCGGTGCCGCCCTTCTCTTGGCCCATTTCGCGCTCGACCCTGAAGAAGCGCCCACCCAGCCGCGGCAGGTGTCGCGGGGCGATACCGGGGCCAGAATCTTCCACTCTAACAACAACATAAGACTTACCGGCCGATACTGGCGGGGTCAGCAATACCACCCGCCCGCTACCCTCCCAACGCCGGCCGGCGGCGCCAGCGGCGGCCTCCTGGTCACCCCCAGCCGCCACCTCGATCCGAACTTCGCCGCCGGGTGGAGAATATCTTACCGCATTGTCGACGAGATTCTGCACCACCTGGACCAGTTGGAAGCGCTCCCCGACCACCGGCATCGGTTGCTCTGTCCCGTGAAGCGAAAGGCGTACATTCCGTTCGGCGGCGACGCTACGCAGGGTGTCGGCCACCTCCCTCGCCACCGCCACCAGATCGGCGCGGTCGGTCGGCGGCACGTGTTCATCGAGTTCGATACGCGAAAGCGATAAAAGATCGTCGATGAGCCGGCGCATGCGGTCGGCCTGCACCTGCATCATGGCGAGGAAGCGGTCCCGCTCCGCGATGTCATCGCGCGCTGGACCGGCAATCGTCTCGATCAGCAGCGACAGCGAAGCCAGCGGCGTGCGCAATTCATGGCTGGCGTTGGCCAGAAAATCAGCGCGCATCCGTTCGGTCGAGACACGGGCGGTCTCGTCGTGAAACACGAGCATGGCCCCGCGCGCATCCCCCCAGGTTAGCGGCGCGATATAGCAGCGCGTATGGCGCTCAAGCTGTGCGCCCGATTCGTACTCGATCGACCTGGTGTCGCCCTGCCCCACCGCCGCCTGGACGCCTTCGAGGACATCGGGATGGCGCAGGATGGCGGTGAGGAACTGGCCCTTGGCCTTGAACTGCATGCGCTGCAGCGCAGCGGCGTTGGATCCGATCACCCGTGAGCCTTGATCCACCAGCAGCGCGGGATCGGGCAACGCCTCTAGCAGCTGCGCCAGGTCTTCCAGTCTGCCCGAAGCGCTCTGGACTCCCCGGGGGGCAATCCGATAACGGCGCAGTTCGACGGCAGCCCAGACCCCGCAGGCCGCTGCCCCCAGCATCAAGAACGCCGACCAGGGGTTGGCCGACAGCGCCAGCAAGCCCGCAATCAGCGCCAGCCCGCCGGCGAGCCAGGCAGATGCTGGCGCCCGCTCTGGCCGCAGCTTGTCGCCGCCGTTTGGCTTCAGGGTGATCACGAGGGGCCGGGAATAGGCTTGCGCCTCACGCGAGGCAAGCGAAGCGGC
>DPWD01000096.1:0-214 GCA_003526465.1 Hyphomonadaceae bacterium | reverse complement strand
GGGCCACGCCAAACGTTTATTATCGAAATTCAATGTATCTTTATTGACTTTCGAGAGGGTGTTGCCCTAAGTATCCGGGGAATCCGAGGGGACGAATGAAGTATCGCATGCGCCTTCTGATCGGGCTGGGGCTGGCGGCGGCGGCGACGGGGTGCGCGGGACGCAACCTGCCGCCGGAGCCAGATTCCTATGTCGCGGCCGACGCCATTGGCGC
>DPWD01000386.1 GCA_003526465.1 Hyphomonadaceae bacterium | reverse complement strand
GGCGGGCACGAGCAGCGGCCGGCTCGCGTTCGAGGACGGACGCGAAAGCGCGCGCTTTGGTCTGGTGATCGACGCGCTCGGCATGCGCTCGCCGCTGTCGCGCCAACCCGAGGCCAACCTCGCTTACGGAGCGTTATGGGCGAGCCTCGATTGGGCGGGGCCATTCGATCCGCATGCGCTCGAGCAGCGCTATGAAGCAGCGCGCAAGATGGCGGGAGTGCTGCCGATCGGGCGCCTCCCCGCTGACCCGACGCCGAAGGCCGCGTTTTTCTGGAGCTTGCGCCACGATCAGCGCACGGCATGGGAGCGGCAGGGCTTGGAAGCATGGAAGGACGAGGTGCGCGCGCTCTGGCCGGCGACTGAGCCGCTGCTGGCGCAGATCACCGCGCACGGCGATCTGGTGTTCGCGGCCTACGCCCATCGCACATTGCGGTCTCCGCTCTCGTGCGACTGCGTTCATGTTGGCGATTCTTGGCATTGCACGAGCCCGCAGCTGGGGCAGGGCGCGAACATGGCGTTGCTTGACGCGTATGCGCTGGCGTTGGCGCTCGAGCGGCAGGACGATCTCGCGCTGGCGCTCGCCGAGTATGCGCGCTTACGACTTTGGCACATCCGCCTTTATCAGGCCGCATCCTGGGCGTTCACGCCCGCTTATCAGTCCGACAGCCTGGCGATGGCGTGGCTGCGCGACCGCATTGTCGCGCCGCTGACGCGCGTGTGGCCTGCGCCGCCGGTGCTTGCGGGTTTGGTCGCGGGGCAATGGGGCTGGCCGCTGGCGGCGTTGCGGGGGTAGTTACGCTACTCCCACTCGATCGTCCCCGGCGGTTTGGACGTCACGTCGTACACCACGCGGTTGACGCCCTTCACTTCATTGATGATGCGCGTGGCGGCGCGGCCCAAGAAATCCATCGGGAACGGGAAGAAATCCGCGGTCATACCGTCGGTGGAAGTCACCGCGCGCAGGGCGCAGACATATTCATAAGTGCGCCCGTCGCCCATGACGCCGACGCTGCGCACTGGCAGCAGCACCGCGAACGCCTGCCAGATCTTGTCGTACAACCCGGCCTTGCGGATTTCGTCGAGATAGACCGCGTCCGCCGCGCGCAGAATATCGAGCTTTTCGCGCGTGATCGAGCCGGGCACGCGGATGGCGAGCCCTGGCCCGGGGAAGGGGTGGCGGCCGACGAATGCTTCCGGCAGCCCCAGTTCGCGCCCCAGCGCGCGCACTTCGTCCTTGAACAGGTCGCGCAGCGGCTCGACCAATTTCATGTTCATGCGCTCGGGCAGGCCGCCGACATTGTGATGCGACTTGATGGTGACGGAGGGCCCGCCGATGGCGGACACGCTTTCGATCACGTCGGGATAGAGCGTGCCTTGCGCCAGAAATTCGGCGCCGCCGACGGATTTCGCCTTCTCCTCGAACACGTCAATGAACAGCTTGCCGATAGTTTTGCGCTTGATTTCTGGGTCGTCGACGCCTGCGAGCGCGGAGAGAAAGCGTTCGCTTTCATCGGTGTGGATCAGCGGAATGTTGTAATGATCGCGGAACAGCGTCACCACCTGCTCAGCCTCGTAAAGCCGCATCAAGCCGTGATCCACGAACACGCAATGCAGCTGATCGCCGATGGCTTCGTGGATCAGCACAGCCGCCACGCTTGAATCGACCCCGCCCGAAAGCCCACAGATCGCGCGCCCCTTGCCGACTTGCGCGCGGATGCGGGCGACGGCTTCGTCCTTGAACGCGGCCATGCTCCAATCGCCCTTCATGCCGGCGATGCGATGGGTGAAGTTCTTCAGAAGCTTGCCGCCGTCGGGCGTGTGCACAACTTCGGGATGGAACATGGTGGTGTAGAAGCGCCGCTTCTCATCGACGGCGACGGCAAACGGTGCGTTCTCGCTGGTGGCGACCACTTCGAAGCCGGGCGCGAGCTTGGTCACGCGGTCGCCATGGCTCATCCACACCGGATATTTGCCCCCGACCTGCCACACGCCTTCGAACAGCGGCGAGGTTTTCTTGATCTCGACGTCGGCGCGGCCGAACTCGCGCGCGTGGCCGCCTTCGACCACGCCGCCCAATTGCAGGCTCATGGTCTGCTGGCCGTAACAGATGGCCAGGATCGGCACGCCGAGTTCGAAGGCTTGGGCTGGCGCGCGCGGGCTCTCGCCTTCGATCACGCTCGCGGGGCCGCCGGAGAAAATGATGGCGCGCGGCGCGTAAGACTTGAGGAACGCGCCATCGACTTTGTTGTACGGATGGATTTCGCAATAGATTCCATTCTCGCGCACGCGCCGCGCGATCAGCTGCGTCACCTGCGAGCCGAAATCGACAATCAGCACCCGCTCGTGCTGCTCGGCGGCGGGTTCAATATGGGCGTTCTGGACCATGGCCTGAAATGGAGCGCGTCGACGGGGGCGTCAATGCCCTGTTCCCCGCAATCGCCGCCACTCAGCGCGGACCACTCGCCGCCCTAGCATTTGCCGGCGGAGGGTTCCGCGCGAGGCGACCAGGTTCATAGCTGGCGTGGCTAGCTACTCTGCGGAGACAATGCGCCGCCCAAGCAATTGCCCCATCTTGTCGTTCCGAACCAGGATGTTCCGCTCGTCTTCGATCAGGCGCAAGAGTTCCGAACGCGTGGCCCTTTTGGGAACTCCCTCGGAGCGGTCAAATAATGCATAGAACACGCGCGTCAGCAGGGGCTTTGTGACGGATTTCTTGTGCGCCAATCCATCCATGACGCGATGAAACGCATCATCGCTGGGCAAGGCTGACTTCAAACGTGAAACGATTTCGTCAACCTCTACAGGCGGCCGCAGCTTCGGCTTAACCGCTTCTTCTTTCCTGCCCATGAGGCGCGCAAAGAAATCGTCGATGCTCATAGCATCGAACTGGGCGAGAATCCCTACCAACTCCCTAACGGCGTTGTCCGACCTTAGGGTAGGATCGGAATTGCATGCCGCCTCCAGCAGGAGGCGGAGATCGTGTACGCTACCGGTCAAAGCCGCTTTTCAACCTCCTTGCCCAGCTTCTCGAATATCTGGCGAGCCCTCGGTTTTCTGACATAGGCTACGCCGGCGCCTGCGTAGTTAGATATGTCGGCTGTCCGTGGGATTGAAGCCCCTGTCAGTACAAAATCATCGCGCCTCCAAAACGAGCTGCCATAGCGCACGAGACGTTCCCTTGTTCGTATTTCGCCTAACAGAGTGTCGCCGTCTCGATAAACAATCGAGGGGACGATCCCGATTACCTTCAGTTTCGGAAATACTGGTCGTGTCTCGGCTTGGCTCATCCTCGATATCTGCGACAGGAAATACTCGGCGGCCTGCGCGGACATGTCGTCCAACGTCGTCGGCACGAGGAGGTGGGTGCTCGCGCACAGCGCATTGATTGAGCCGGTGGTGAGCCTCGGCGGGCAATCAATCAACACGGCGCAATATTTCTCTTGATACGCGGGTTGGCGAAGCAGCGCGCACAAGCGATACATGAGATCGCCCCCTTCGCTTCTGAGCCAGTCGGCCATCAAGTTGTTCTCGATTGTCGCGAAGGGGTAGGTCGTGGGATATATGAACACATTCTCCAACTCGCGGCGCATTTCACGCGCATACAGCGCCGGGTTGATCGCGGCGCTTGGTGCGCTAATCAGGATGTCAGCCGTGATGTCGGGCTCGGTGTAGCCTGCTTCGCCGCGAATCGTTTGGGACAGCGATCCCTGATAGTCAAAATCGATAAGCAGGACGGGCTTCTGAAATCGGTCGCGAAAGTAGACCGCGAGGTTGGCTGCGATTGTCGTTTTGGCCACTCCGCCTTTGTTGTTGGCGACGGTTATTATCGGTATGCCGTTTGAATTCGGAAAGATGGGCTGTTGAGGTGCGTACAACTCCCAGATCGTCGTTTCGTTGGGAATGACCCTGTTGGGTTCGGCGGGTGGAAGCGGCGTAGGCGGTCGGCCGCCGAAGAGCTTGCGCACAATGCTTGGTATCGAGCGCCATAGCCAACGCCCGAACCGCCGCATCCTGTCGATGAATTCAAGGATCGGGTTGAGCGCCGTTGCGACGGCTGCTCCGGCGAGAACAACCAAGATGGCGATCTCTACGAATGGCCTGGACTGCTCGCCGAATTGGGCCAAGATTCCGGTTAGCAAATTGGACGGATCGCCCGGCATGCTCTCTCCCCACTCATTCCGGGAGAGACTAACGGATTGTTAGGATTAGACAATCCTCAGGCCCCCATCGCCATCTGCCGCCTTACTTCCCGCCGGAACAGATCGATGCTCTGCGGCGCTTGTCCGCGTTTTTCCAGGTGCCAGAAGGTCCAGCCGTTGCAGGCGGGCGCGTTGGCGACGTAGGCGCCGATGCGGTGGATTGAGCCGGTGATATCGCCCACCGCGAGCGAACCGTCGGCGCGTACGCGCGCTTTCGCGCGGCCGTCGGGCGAGACCAGCATGTCGCCGGGGCGCACGAAGCCGGCCTCGACGATATGGCCGAACGGCACGCGCGGTTCTTCCTTCTTGGAGCGCGTCACCATCACATCTTCCGCCGCTGCGGGCGCAACTTTCTTGATCCGCGCGCGCGCGGCTTCGGCGTATGTCGGGTCGCGCTCGATGCCGATGAAATGCCGGCCCAGACGTTTCGCCGCCGCGCCCGTGGTACCAGTGCCGAAGAACGGATCGAGCACGGTTTCGCCGGGCCGCGTAGTGGCGAGCACGACGCGGTGCAAAAGCGCTTCCGGCTTTTGCGTTGAATGCAGCTTGGCGCCGTCACGGTTTTTCAAACGCTCGGCGCCAGTGCAGAGCGGCAACGTCCAGTCGGAACGCATCTGCAGATCGTCGTTGAGCATTTTCAGCGCGTCGTAGTGAAACGTGTATTTCGATTGCTTCGATTTAGAGGCCCAGATCAATGTTTCGTGCGCGTTGGTGAAGCGCGTGCCCTTGAAGTTCGGCATCGGATTGGTCTTGCGCCAGACGATGTCGTTGAGGATCCAGAACCCCAAGTCCTGCATGATCGCGCCGACGCGGAAAATGTTGTGATAAGCCCCGATCACCCAGATGGCGCCGTCGTCCTTGAGGCAGCGCCGGGCTTGGCCGAGCCACGCGCGCGTGAACTGATCGTAGGCCGCGAAATCCTGGAACTTGTCCCATTCGTCATCGACGCCATCGACGATGGATTGATCCGGGCGCGTTAGCTCGCCGCCCAATTGCATGTTGTAAGGCGGGTCGGCGAACACGAGATCAGCGCAGCCTTTCGGCAGTCTGGCCATCGCCTCGATGCAATCGCCCTCGATAATCCGGTCCTTCAGTTGCCGCGCAGCCATGGATGTCCCCTTGTGGATGGATTCATCCTTGACTGGTTGGTGCGAATCAAGAGTCCCGCGCTGCGTTAACCATGATTGGGCGGGCCGATTTTCAGGGTCCAGCTACATGTTGTGGTTCGGGTGCGTTGATTGCGCTAAGCAGCGCGGGCCTCGAGGGCGGCGCGCACCGGTTTGAAGCTCAGACGATGGATCGCGCAGGGGCCGAGCCGGGCCAGCGCTTCCTGATGCTCGGGCGTGCCGTAGCCTTTGTGCTTGGAGAAGGCATAGCCAGGATGGCGCGCGCAGAGTTCGACCATCATGCGGTCGCGCTCTACCTTCGCGATGATCGAAGCGGCGGAAATGCAAGCCACGTGCGCGTCGCCGTCGACGATGGTTTCGGTAGGGAGGCCGAAATCCGGCGCGGCATTGCCGTCGATCAGCAAGGCCGCCGGGCGCTGGGGTAAGGCCTCGAGCGCCCGGCGCATCGCCAAATAGGTCGCCTGAAGGATGTTGAGCTGATCGATCTCCGTCGGGCTGGCCGCACCAAACCCAACCATTGCGCAGGCGCGGATCGCCAACGCCAACTCTTCGCGGGTCTCGGCGGTAAGCTGCTTGGAGTCCGCCAGCCCCTTGGGTCTACCCATGGAAGGCAGGATCACCGCCGCCGCCACAACCGGCCCGGCCCAGGGCCCGCGCCCCGCTTCATCTATCCCGCAAATCCCCATGGACGTGACGATGCGTGGATTCAGCCAATCCGGCAAACGACGAACGCTGTGCGTTATTTGCTTGACTCGATGTAAAGTAAAACTAACGTGATGGCCGTATAACTTGACGGAGATTGACATGGTGGCTCGGGAGCAATTCGCGTGGGTTTGGCTTCTCACTTTGGTGGTGACCTACACCGTGTATTTCACCGCCGTTGTATTGACGGGTGAAACCACGTTCTGGACTCAGATCGTCATGTTCGCCGCGACCGCGATCGTCCAGGTGGTGATCATCGCAACAGTGAGCGCCGTGATTGCGCTGCGGCGCAAAGACGAGGTGAGCGGAGACGAGCGCGATCTCGCCATTGAGCAACGGGCAACCGCGGTGGCGTACAATATTCTGGTAACCGGCATCGTCCTCGTAGGCTGCGTCCTGCCGTTCACCCAATCGGGCTGGAAACTCTTCAATGCAGCGGTTTTCGCCATCGCGTTGGCCGAGATCGTCCGCCACGGTTTGATCATTGTGATGTATCGAAAGGGGCTGAAGGAGAGCAAAGCCAGCCGAGGTTGGCATGGCTGAGCGGCGCCTCACCAATTCCATCCGCACGCTGCGCTTCATGGCGGGCGAGATGACGCAAGCCGAACTGGGCGAGCGCATCGGCGTCACCCGCCAGACCATCGCCGCCATCGAGGCTGGCAAATATTCGCCAACCCTGGAGGCCGCGTTCCGCATCGCCGAGGTGTTCGGCCAGCCGCTGGAGGAGGTGTTTCAGTGGGGGTGTGTCAACCCCCCTTGACTAGTCAAGTGAGCTTGATATATGGACATGGAAACTTGATGGAGTTGCCCATGTGCCCGGAGTGGAATTTTGGAACGCTGATTGCGGTGATTGTCGGCATTATGACGGCGCTGGCCGTCGCCCTTGGCCAGTGAGCAACTCCATGGCCGAAGTCCGTGGCACTGCCCGAAGCCGGTACCTCAAACGCTTCACGCTCAGCATGATCGCCTACGCGGGGCTGTTGATCGCAAGTGTGCTCGCGCTTGAATACATCGAGGGCAGCGAACTCGCGAACGGGCCATGGCGCTTTGCGCTCGCCGTGGCGCCGTCGTTGCCGCTCTTGGCGACGATCTGGGCGATGGGCGCCTACCTTGTCGATGAAGCCGACGAGTTCAAGCGCTCGATCGTGGTGCAGTCGATGCTCTGGGGACTGGGCCTCACGCTCAGCTTCACCAGCGTCTGGGGCTTTCTTGAAGAGTTCGCGCAAGTCTCGCGGTTCCCGCTCTATCTGACTTTTCCGGTTTTTTGCCTATGCATGGGTGTGGCTCAGTTCTTCATTTGGCGGCGCTACAAATGAGGAACCGCCTCAAAGTGCTGCGCGCCGAGCGCAATTGGAGTCAGGCGGATTTGGCCGAGCAGCTCGATGTCTCGCGCCAGAGCGTCAACGCGATCGAGACTGGCAAATACGATCCCAGCTTGCCGCTGGCGTTCAAGATCGCTGCGCTGTTCGGAATGCCGATCGAGCACATTTTCTTCAACAACGATGCCGCGCAGGCGGCGGAATAGGGAGACTGCGCATGAGAAGAATTGTGCGTCGGACGCTCGTCATGGCCGTGACCGTGGCGGTGGTGGCGGGTTGCGCCAGCGCCGCGCAAACGCAGCAAAGTGGGGCTTATGCGCCATCACGCTTTTCGGTGGAAGTTGCCGGTCAGGGCCCCGACGTGATCCTGATCCCCGGGCTCGCGTCGAGCCGCGACGTCTGGGACGCCGCCCTTGTACAGCTTTCCGCAACCCATCGCGTACACGTGTTGCAGCTCGCGGGGTTTGCTGGCGAGCCCACGGGCGTCGTCAGCGACGGCGAGGTCGTGCATCCTTTTGTCCACGACCTTCATCGCTACATTGAAGCGAACCGCATCGTACGCCCTGTCGTCATTGGCCATTCGCTCGGCGGTCTGAGCGCGCTCATGCTGGCCCGCCACCACCCCGAGAGCGTCGGGCGCGTCATGGTGGTCGATGCGTTGCCATTCTTCTCGCTGCTGATCGACGCAAGCGCGACCGAGGAGAGCATGGCGCGGCAGGCCGCGGCTGCGCGGGATGCAATGCTTGCGATGAGTCCCGAGCAATTCGCTGCCGGCCAAACGGTGACGATGAACCGCCTGGTGCGCACCCAGGCGCTGCGCCCGGCTGTTGTGGGCTGGTCGCTGGCGTCGGATCGCTCGGTGATGGCGCGCGCCATGTACGAGGTTATGACGACCGATCTGCGCGGTGATCTCGCTTCGATCCAGACGCCCGTGACGATCGTCTACGCCTACGATCCAGCTATGGGGCCCGAGCCTGCGATCACGGGGCTCTACACCAATCTTTATGCTCCCTTGCCGAACCACCACCTCGTAAGAATTGACCAGAGCTACCACTTCATTCCGCTGGATCAACCTGAGGCTTTCGCGGCGGCTGTGGATGAGTTCTTACGCTAAGCCTTGATCGAGGGGGCGGCGCCCTTTACGCGGATGCAGCAATGGCTTCCCGCGCTTCCCCCCGCTGTTTCCAGGACGTGATCCTGACGCTCCAGAATTATTGGGCTGGGCAGGGCTGCGCGATATTGCAGCCTTATGACGAGCAGGTGGGGGCGGGCACGCTGCACCCGGCCACTACGCTGCGCGCGCTCGGCCCCAAGCCTTGGCGCGCGGCCTACGTGCAGCCTTCGCGCCGCCCGAAGGACGGCCGCTATGGGGAAAACCCCAATCGCCTGCAGCATTATTACCAGTTCCAAGTGATCCTGAAACCGAACCCGCCGGACCTGCAGCTTCTCTATCTCAACTCGCTCGCCGCCATCGGCATCGATCCGCTGCTGCACGACATCCGCTTCGTCGAGGACGATTGGGAAAACCCCACCGTCGGCGCCTGGGGGCTGGGCTGGGAAGTGTGGTGCGACGGCATGGAGGTGAGCCAGTACACCTACTTCCAGCAAGTCGGCGGCCTGGATGTGCGCCCGGTCTCGGGCGAACTCACTTATGGGCTCGAGCGGCTTGCCATGTACGTGTTCGGGGTCGATCGCGTCTTCGATCTACCGTTCAACGATCCCGAGAGCGCCACGCCTCTAAGCTATGGCGACGTGTTCCTCGAAAACGAAAAACAACAATCGCGCTTCAATTTTGAGCTCAGCGACCCCGAGATGAATCTGCGCTGGTTCGGCGATGCAGAAGCGACAGCGGCGCGCTTGTTGAAAGAGGGCAATGTGCTGCCCGCCTTCGACTACACGCTGAAAGCAAGCCACCTGTTCAATCTGCTCGACGCGCGCGGCGTGGTCAGCCCGACCGAGCGGCAGAGCTTTATCGCAAGAGTGCGGGAGTTGGCGAAGGGCTGCGCAAGCGCTTGGGCGGAGGGGCAGCAATGACGGCCGAAGGTCGCGCGCAACCACCGCCCCCTCGTGGGGCAGGGGGTGGGTCGCGCGCCGC
>DPWD01000330.1 GCA_003526465.1 Hyphomonadaceae bacterium | reverse complement strand
GAGGAAGGCGCGCCCCAGCACGCCGCGATCGCACAAACGCGCGCGCTCGAGATCGCTCAGGCGCAGGGCGTCGCGCATGTGCGCGAGTCTCGCTTGCGGCGCGGCGTCTGGAAGGTCGAAGGCCACACCGCCGAGGGGCGCGAAATCGAAGTGGAGATCGATGCGCATTCGGGCGAGGTGACGAAGCGCGAAGTGGAGTGAGGTCCGTCCACCCGCACCCATATGCGATAGCCCTGCCCTAACGAGGGAGGACGGGTGCGTGTGCTTGGCCCTCAAGGGCGATGCTTGAGGCCGCTGATGGCATCAGCGAGTGCTCGCGTTTCTTCGGGGAATACGACGAGCAGCGTTCGTTCTTGCCGCGCCACATGCGCCGTCGCTTCAAGGAGGATCTCCAGATAGGTGAGCAACTCTCGCCGTGGAACATGGGGAACAGCCTCATGTACCAAGAGGATGCGGCGATTTGGAATCCAGGTTAGGTCCCCCATCCAATCGTTAAACCCATCCCAGTTCGGGCTTTGGAAAGAGGAGGGGAATTGTAACTTCGAACTGACTTCTCTGAGCAGACTTTGCTTATCGTGAATCCCCGGCTTGATGCGGGCCAAGTAATCCGTCTTTGGATTCACAACGAGGTCTTTGGCAAGGGTGAACGGGAAGGACGACGGCATCTACGCCTCCCAATCCTCGGCCTGATCTATCAAGAATTGCCGGAACGCGGCGATGCGTTTGGAGCGTTTTAGATCGCTGGGATAGATGAAGTACACGTCGAAGCTTGGCCCCGGCAGCTCCGGCAGAACTTTCACGAGTTTGCTGCTCTCCCGCGCCATGTAATCGGGCACGCTGGCAATGCCGAAGCCGCTCTCCACCGCGCGCAGCATGCCATAGACGTTGTTGATCTCGAGCAGGGGAGGGCGCGGTTTTGCGTCTTCGCGGCCGGCGCGCTGGGCCCAGTCCAGTTCGCGCATCGGCGTCGGCACGCCCTGCTGGTAGGCGATGATGCGGTGATGGTCGAGGTCCTCGACCTTGCTCGGCGCGCCGTGGCGCTTCAAATATTCTGCTGACGCATACAGGCTCACATGCACTTCGAACAATTTGCGCTGAATGAGGTCGGCATGGGTCGCCGCCCACAAGCGGATCGCGCATTCCGCTTCGAGCTTGAGCAGATCGTATTCGCGGTCGTCGAGCAGGATTTGCAGCCGTGTTTCGGGATAGGCGTCGGCGAACGCGCCAAGGCGCGGCGCAAGCCAAGTCGAGCCGAACGCGATCGGCGCTGTCACCTTCAAATCCCCGATCACCTTTTCGCGCGCATCCTTCAGCGTCGATTCCGCGATTACGGCCGCGGACGCCATTTCGCGGGTGAACTCGCGCAGCGCCATGCCCGGCCCGGTGAGCAAGAGCCCGCGCGCATGGCGCTGGAACAGCGGCACGCCCATGTCGTTCTCAAGCGCCGCGATCTGGCGACTGACCGAAGACTGGCTGACGGCGAGCTTTTCAGCCGCCGCCGTCAGGCTGCCGGTCTCGGCGGCAAAGTGGAAAGTCTTGAGCTTGTCCCAGTCCATAAGGGTTTTCCGCGAGGCGCCCGCTTGAGCCGCTGGGCGTTGCAATATTGCATAGCTCCTCGTCGCGGGGAAGCGCGCTCACGCCTTGCGCCGCCGTTTCGCGTAGAGCGCAGCAACGCGCCGGGCTTCCTCGGCGACCGCCTCACGCAAGCCGGCGGGGGCGATGACCTCAAGCTCTGTGCCGAGGCGGAGCAATTGACGCGCGGAATAGTCGGCGCCCTCGACCGGGATTTCCGCGCGCACCCAGCCCGCGCGCTTGCACGCGCGGTGGTTCGCTTCGACCGCGTGCGCGGCTATGGGGTTCACATCGCGCAGCAATTTGCGGCCGGCGGGCGATATTTCTATGGTGGCGCGCGCGGCCAGAAGCCGATCCTCGAACTCGCGCGCCCAGCGGGTCCAGAAGCGCGCAAGTTCGAAGTTTCGCGGGCGCTTAAATGGGGTGTCGGCAATGGCGAGCGTGCGGATATTCGAGACGCGATAAGTCCGCACTTGCCGGTGCGCCGCGGCCACAAGGTACCAGGCACCACCCTTCAAGACCAAGCCGAGCGGATCGAGCGAACGCGCCACTTCGCCTTTCCAGCTCTCGTAGCGCACCTGGACCCGCCGCTCGCTCCACACCGCCGTCGCTAGCGTTGGCAAGAGCTCCGGTGTTTCCGGACGCGAGTACCAGGCCGCGGGATCGAGGTGAAAGCGCGCCGCGACGCGCTCCGCGCTGGCGCCGGATTCCGGGGGCAGACTCGCCAGCAACTTCAGCTGCGCGGCCGCGAGTTCAGTGCCGAGGCCAAGATCGGAGGCGGCCTCGCCGACGCCCGCGAGCAACAGCGCGTTGGCCTCCGCGCTGGTGAAGCCGGTGAGCTTGGTGCGGTAGCCGTCCAGTAGTGCGAAGCCCCCGCTGCGGCCGCGCTCAGCATAGATCGGCACCCCCGCGGCGCTCAGCTGATCGACATCGCGGTAAATGGTGCGCACCGACACCTCGAACTCGCGCGCCAGCGCGTTCGCGCTCAATCGCCCGCGCACTTGCAGCAGGATGAGAATGGAGAGCAGACGGCTTGCGCGCATTGTTTTTCAGGGCGTCCCGCAAAACATGACACACCATGTCAGGTATCATCGCTTATGCAACTCCGCGAGCGATTGCGGAGAAGGGCAAGCCAATGAAACATCACAGACGCGCGCTGCTTGGCGCCGGGGCCGCAGCAGGCGCTGCCGCATTGCTGCCCGGATGCGCCACGCCGCAACGAGGAGCGCCAATGCAATTCGACCCCATGCCGCCTTTGCCCACCACGCCAACGCCGGGAAAGCCAGGTGATTTCGATTTCCTCACCGGCGAGTGGCGCATCCATCAACGCTCGATCGCAAACGGCGAATGGCTCGAATATGAGGGTGAGGCCACGGTGCATGCCATTCTAGCGGGCATTTGCAGCGTTGAAGAATTGCGCATCCCAGCGCGCAATTTCAGCGGCATGGGGCTGCGCCTGCTGGATGTCGAAAACCGTGTCTGGTCCGATCATTGGGTGAACGCCCGTTCCGGCGTGGTCACCACGCCCGGCCAAACCGGCAGCTTCGAAAGTGGCGCCGGCATTTTCGTCACCGACGATGTCGATAACGGCCAGCCGGTGAAATACGCCGGCGTGTGGGACAATATCACGCCCACCTCGTGCCGGTGGCGGCAAGCCTCCTCGCGCGACGGCGGCCAGACCTGGGATCAGAACTGGATCATGGAATGGCGGCGGGCTTGAGTAGGCGCGCTTAAGCCGCCGCCGCGGCTGCATGCTCCCGCGCCGCGAGGTGTTTGTCCGCCTCGAGCGCCGCCATGCAGCCGAGGCCGGCGGCGGTGACGGCTTGGCGATAGACGGAATCGGCCACGTCACCGGCGGCGAATATTCCGGGAATATTGGTTTCCGTGGTTCCAGGCTTTACGACGATGTAGCCGTTGTCTTTCATCGCCACTTGGCCCGTGAACAAGTCCGTCGCCGGGGCGTGGCCGATGGCGACGAACACGCCGTCGAGCTTGAGTTCGCGCGCCGCGCCGGTTTTCGCGTGCTTGATGCGCAGGCCGTTGACGCCGCGCTCGTCGCCCAGGATTTCATCGACCCCATGGTCCCACACCACCTCGATCTTGGGATTGGCGAACACGCGCTCCTGCAGCACACGCTCGGCGCGGAATGAATCGCGGCGGTGCACCAAAGTCACCTTGCTGGCGAGATTGGAGAGATAGAGCGCTTCTTCCACCGCGCTGTTGCCGCCCCCGATCACCGCCACTTCCTTGCCGCGGAAGAAGAAGCCGTCGCAGGTGGCGCAAGCCGATACGCCAAGGCCTGAGAATTTCTTCTCGCTCGGAATGCCCAGCCATTTCGCCTGCGCGCCGGTGGCGATGATCAGCGCGTCGCATGTATAGACCTGCCCGCCATCGCCGATGAGGCGGAACGGGCGCGCGCCAAGCTCGGCTTTCACGATCACGTCTTCAACCAGTTCGGTCCCCACATGCAGCGCCTGCGCGCGCATCTGCTCCATCAGCCAGGGGCCCTGGATCACCTCGGCAAAGCCCGGATAATTTTCCACATCGGTGGTGATGGTGAGCTGCCCGCCNNNNTAGATCGCGGCAGTGTAGCCGGCGGGACCCGAACCGACGATGATGACAGGGGCGTGGCGGGGGTCAGGCATGGGGCCTCGAGAGCAGCGGAATCAGAGGCGCTCAATATGGCGACGGTTGCGGGCGGGGGGAAGGCTCGACGCCCTTTCACGCACGCTGAAGCCGTCCTAAACTGACGCCGTCAAATTGGGAGGACGCGAATGAGCGGTAACACAAATTCACGCCAGCAGCGCAACAAGTTCAAGGCGCTGTGCGCCGGCATGCTTGTCCTCACCGCCTCCTGCGCCACCGTGAACTCCACGCCCGATGCGCCGCAGGTGCCGCCCAATGAGCGCGCGCGCGCGGCCCAGCAGCATCCTCAGATCGTCGCGCAATTCGGCGGCGCGGTGGAAGGGCCAGCGGCAGCTTACGTCACGTCGATCGGCGAGAAGGTGGCGACAGCGGCGGGCGTCCCTGGCCAATGCACCTTCACCTTGATCAATTCCGATGTCGTCAACGCCTTCGCCGTGCCAGGCTGCTACATCTATGTCACCCGCGGCATTCTCGCGATCATGAATTCGGAAGATGAACTCGCCTCGGTGCTCGGCCACGAGGTCGGGCACGTCATCGCCGACCACTCGGACCGCCGTCAGAACACCGCCACGATGGGAACACTGGGCGCGGTGCTGGTCGGCGTGCTCACCGGCTCTGGCGACCTGATGCAGGCGGCTGGCCAAGTTGCACAAGTGTACACGCTTGGCTATTCGCGCGACCAGGAATTCGAGGCCGACGATCTCGGCGTGCGCTATCTCCTCGCCACCGGCTACAATCCCTATGGCGCCGCCGATATGCTGGGCGCCCTCGGCGTCAACGATGCGCTCAGCGCGCGCACCAGCCAGCGCGAAGCCGCCAACGCCATTCCCGCATGGGCGCGCACGCATCCGCTTTCGGCGGACCGGGTGACGCGC
>DPWD01000319.1 GCA_003526465.1 Hyphomonadaceae bacterium | reverse complement strand
TGAGGCGCCCGCCGGCCCGCCGGATTTTGGCCGTTTGTTCGCGGACGAGGCAGGACTGGCGGAACTGGTGGCGCGCGGCGAGCGGGCCACCGGCCAATGCAAGTCGTGCCACACGTTCGAAGCGGGCGGGCGTACGGGAACCGGGCCAAATCTGCACGACGCGTTTGGCCGCGCCATCGGCGCACAATCCGGTTTCACCTATTCTGACGGCATGATGGCGATGAACGCGGCCTGGGATTATATGCATCTCAACGACTTCCTGCGCGCGCCTGGAACCTATGTTCCCGGTACGCGCATGACCTTTGCCGGCGTCCGCAATGATCGTGACCGTGTCGCGCTAATCGCCTACCTGCGCTCGATTTCTCCGAACCAGGTCCCGCTGCCGTCGCCGCTGCCAGAGGCGGCGCCGCCAACTGAAACCGCCGAGGCGGCGCCGGACGCGTCTGCGCCGTAAGAACGCGCGAAGTTAAAAAACGGCGCCCCGCTCTCCCCAGCGGGACGCCGTCTCCCCTCGATTTACGTGTTGATCTAGGAAGCCAGTTCTAGCCGCGGCCGCGCTTGCGCGTCGTCCTGCAGAATGGTCGCGCCGAGCTGTTCCAGGAATGCGTCGCCCTTTTCCGTGCGCTCCACGAACACGTTGCGACCGTCCTTCGGGTCGCGGCGGCGTTGCACGAAGCCGAGCCGCGACAGCGTGTCGAGCGCGCGCGTGATCGCCGGCTTGCCGACATTGAGCGCGCTGGCGAGGCCGCGCACTGTATGCGGCGCCGGCTGCAGCCGCACCGTCATCAGCACCGCCATTTGCCGAGCGGTAAGGTCGGGCGCGTCCGAACGCACCGTGGTGACGGTAACCCGCCGCCACAAATCCAGAGCCTCAGTTTGGGTGTGAACAAGTTCCATGAGCCGACCCCTATGCTTTGATCGCAAGGCAGAGGATTCGCTGATTTGGTGGTTGATGCAAGCTCGAAACCACAAGATGTTGTGGATGGGAGATGATTAAGCATTCTCACCACCGGGGCGGCGGTTCGGGGAGAATCAAGTCGACAACGCAATGACAGGGCGTTTCTCTGCGCTCGCGGGGGCGAGAGCGTGCTCCCCGCGACGCAAGAGGAGGGCGCCATGTTGGGATTTTTGCGCGGATTGGGGATGGGTTTGGTTCTGATCGCAGCCGGCTGGCTTGGCGGTTCGATCTATCCCGCGCCGCAAGCGATTACTGGGCCGATCGCCTCCCGGGTTCCCGACTTAACGGCCCGCTTGGGCATCTCCGAGGTCACGCTGGATCGCTTGAGCCGCTTCATGTCGCGCGACCAATTGGCGACGCTGCGGCGCGATGCGTCGGCGATGGCGGCGGCTGCCGGGGAAGTGATCATGATCGAAAAGGTCGAGGGGCCGCTCGAAATGCAGGCCGACGAGATCGTCGAAGCAGCGCCGCGACCCGCGCAAGGCGCGAGTGTATTCGAAGCGAGCCTCGCATTGTGCCCTGGCATGACCGTGTCTAACGCGCCGGCCGCGGACGCAAGCCGAATGGTGCGCGATTACAAGCCGCAGGTGAACGTGAACGGCGTCACCATCGCCACCGCGCCCACTAGCGGCGCCTGTTTGTCCTCGGCCTTCGGCGCGCGCGGCGGGCGCATGCACAAGGGGCTCGATCTGCATTCCGGCGATGGCGGGCCGATCCTCGCGGCTGGCGCGGGCGTCGTGGTCGAGCGCAAATACCGCGACGATTACGGCAACATGCTGCTGATCGATCACGGCGCGGGCGTCTACACACGCTACGCGCATTTNNACGGCGGGACAGCAGCTCGGCCTCATGGGCAATACTGCGAGCTATCGCATTCCCGTGCATTTGCACTACGAATTGCTGCTCGGCGACTACAACAACCCGCGCGCCTCGTTCGGGCTAACCCCGCACTCCCCGTTTGAGTACCCGCGCGCGGGGTAGCACGCTCAGCGCTGCGCTTGCTGGCGCGTGCGTGCTTGCCGTGCGGCTTCGCGCAGTCGGGCTTCGAGCGTGGCGCGGTGGAACCCTGGCGTGGTTTCCCCGTTAATGACGAAGCCAGGCGTGCCGTCGAACTGATACTCGATCGCCTGGGCGCGGACTTCCTCAAGCTGGCGGGTGATCGCCTGGTCCTCCATCGCGCGGCGCATGCGCGCCACATCGATGCCGGAGCGGCGCGCCAGCGTGTCGATCGCCTCGCTCGTGAGATCGCCGCGATAGCTGATCAAGGCGCGATGAAATTCCCAGTAGCGCCCTTGTGGCATCGCCGCGAGCGAGGCGCGCGCCGCTTCCATCGAGGCGGGCCCCAGCACCGGCAATTCCTTGAGCACGAGGCGCACATCGCGGCGGGTGCGGATGAGGTCGCTCACCCATTCATAGGCGGCGTGGCAATAGGGGCAGCGATAATCGAAATATTCGACGATCACGATCGGCGCGTCGGCGGGTCCAATCGAGAAGTCGCGGCGATCGGCCGTGACCGCGCGCCAGCGCTGCGACGATACTCGGGTTTCCAGCGCCGCGAGCGCGTCCTTCAGCACGTCCGGATTGCGCACCAGGTAGTCGCGCACGATGGCGCGGATTTCGGCCTGCTCCTGCTGGTTGAAACTCTGCGCCGATGCTGGCTGCGCGGCAAACAGGGCAAGACAGAGTGCGAGCGCGCGCAACATCGAGATCTCCAGGAAAATGCCAGCAACCTGATGGCTGCTTTTGCGGCGCCGAGCAAGGTGAGAGCGTCACCCAGGCCTGCGGCCGCCGCCTTGCTCTCTCATCCGCTCGCGCACTTCAGCGCCGGCGAAGGTGACGATATCGGCGGCGCGCTGATAATCGGGCGTGCTGGCCGGCAGGGTGCGCCGAGCCCGCTCGGCGAAGCTCAGCGCCAGCCCATAATCGCCCAGCGCAAAGCTCTGCTCCGCCGACGCGAGCTCAGCGAGCGCTTCTTCGCCGCGCTCGTTGCGCGCCTGGGCCAACTCTCTCCAGGCGAAAGCGTTATCGGGCTCGGCGGCGGTGACCAGCCGCAGCAACTCGATCGCTTCATCGGCGCCGCGGCGGCCGCGCGCCTGTACAAGCGCGCGCGCCAGATTGGTTTGCAGCAGCGGCTGGTTGGGCGCCAGTTCCAGCGATCGGCGATGGAAGGCGATCGATTCCTCGGCGCGTCCGTTTTCGAACAGGATCTGGCCCATCAATTCCTGGTAATAGGGATTGTTTGGCTCCTCGCGCATCAGCACGTCGAGTTCGCCGCGCGCGAGCGCGAGGTCGGACACCCGATAATAAGCGACGGCGCGTGCGTAGCGCGCGGGCCCGGAATTGTCAGTCGTGGGATAGCGCGCGAGCGTTTGCGGCAGAGTGCGGGTAAAACCGACGAGCTTGGCCTGCATATAGCGGAAACGGCGTTCGGTGTCGGCGCTGGCGGCAGCGTCGCGGTGACTTCCAGCATCCACGCCTACACGCAAAGATTCAACGCGGTCCGACGCGAACGGGTGGGTCATCATGTAAGGGGGAATTCTGCGCGTCCTGAATTCGTAGGGACGCAGTTCCCGGTTGAACAGCGTGATCAGCCCGCGCCCCGACTGGCCGGTAGCTTCGAGATAGCTCAGTCCTGCTTGGTCAGCGGAGGCTTCTTGCGCTTGCGTGTACTGAACGAAGCTCGACATCGCGAATTGCTGCGAGCCCGAGATCAGCGCCGCGCCCGCGCCGGGTTCGCCCCCAGCTATCGCGAGCACGCCGAGCGCCAGCGAGATCAGCATCGGCCCCAGCGCCTGGTTCGAAGCGTATTGCGAGCGCCGTGGGCCGTGGCCGCCAGCGATGTGGCCGGTCTCGTGCGCGAGCACGCCGATCACTTCGTTGGGCGTTTGCGCCTCCATGATCAGCCCAGTGTGAACGAAGATGTTCTGACCGCCGGCAACGAACGCGTTTATCGAAGGATCGCCGATGATGTAGAGGTGTACATCGGACGGAGTGAGGCCGGCGGCTTGAAGCAGCGGGTCGGTGTAGACACGCAGCGTGTCTTCGATCTCGGCATCACGGATCAAACCCTGAGCAGACGCTGGCGGCGCAGATGCGAGCAGGGCGCACGCGGCAAGAGCCGCGCCGGCTAACCATTGCCGCGCCGGACCGGGCGAAAGCTTCATTATGCGCTCCTAGAACTGCCGCAGTAGAAGCCGGCTTTTGCGGCGGCAACAAGGCCCAGCGCGCGTCTATCCGCCCTTCTTCGCCCAGCGGGAGAAGCGCGACAGGAAGCGGTCGCGCCGCTCTTGATCGGGCTCGTAGTTCTCCAATTCTTCGCCGGGTGCTTCAACGGACGCTTCCCCGATTGGCTCACCGGTCGTGGCGACTGGCGAGGGCGCCTCCGCTGCCGCCACGGGGCTGGGCGCGGGCGCCGC
>DPWD01000040.1 GCA_003526465.1 Hyphomonadaceae bacterium | reverse complement strand
CGGCGACCTCGCGCGCGATTTCGCCGAGGTCGGCGCGAGCGGGCGCTTCCTCGGCGAGGCCTTTTGCGAAAGCGAGATATTCGTCGAGCGTCTCTTCCATGTCGGCGAGATCGTGCTTGGCTTCCTCGATGTCGGGCGAGGGGGGCAGCAGAGCCAATTGCAGTTTCAACCGAGTCAGCGGCGTGCGCAGATCGTGGCTGACGCCAGCGAGCAATTGCGAGCGCTGCTCGATGTGGCGCTTGATGCGTTCGCGCATGTCGAAAAACGCGCGCGTGGCGCCGCGGACTTCGCGTGCGCCACGGACGCGGAAGGGCTGGGGCTCTTCGCCGCGCCCGAACCGCTCCATGGCGTCGGCGAGTTGTTCGATCGGGCGCACCTGATTGCGGATAAACAGGATCGACACCAGGCAGAAGAAGATGGTGCCAAACAGCACCCAGGTCACGAACAGCGGCCCCGAGCGCGCTTGTACGCGGTCGCGCCGGGCCTGCACCTCCATCACCCCGCCGGGGATAGCCAGGCGCAGATAGACATGGGGACCCTGGCAGCTTGGATCGTACCAGATCGGGCGTTCGAGATCGTATTCGAGCGCCTCCACCAGGTAGCGGTCGATGAAGGCGGTCTGCGAGCGGCCGCAGCGTTGGCGCGCGAGCTGCCCGCCTGGCTCGATCTTGAGGTCGAGCCGCAGCGGCGAGCGGGCCATGGCGAGAATCCGCTCGAAATTCCCGGCCGACGGATCAGTCTCGTACATCTGCAGCAGCAGCGTCACATCGGCAGCGACCGCTTGGCTCATGCGCTTTGAGGTGAAACGCCAATGGTCGTCCAGGAACACGAGCGTGATGATCAATTGTAGGATCGCGGCCGGGACAATCACGATTAGCGCGGCGCGCCAATAGAGGCCCGAGGGGGTGAAGTCGCGGAGCCGGAAGCGGCCGAGTTTCATCGCGCTCAATCCGCCGCCAGCCGATAACCGATTCCGCGCACGGTCTGGAGGAAGACGGGCGCGCGCGCGTCGGCTTCCACTTTGCGCCGCAGCCGCGTGACCTGCACATCGACCGAACGTTCCAAGCCAGCGCCGGTGCGCCGGGCGAGCTCCTCGCGGCTGACAACTTCCCCGGGCCTGGCGGCGAGAATGCGCAGTAACGACACCTCGGCTTCGGTGAGGCGCACAGTGGCGCCGTCGCATTGCAGCTCGCCGCGCGTACTGTTGAACGCGAACGGCCCGAAGCGCACGCTCTCCGGCGCTTCGCCGCGATTGGTGACGCTCCGGCGTAGAATGGCGTTGATGCGCAGCGCCAGCTCGCGCGGCTCGAATGGTTTGGCGACATAATCGTCGGCGCCGATGGAAAGGCCGCGGATGCGATCTTCGGGCATGCCGCGCGCGGTCAGCAAGACAATCGGGACCTGCGAGGTGCGGCGCACGCTCTCGGCCAGCGAGAACCCGTCCTCCACCGGCATCGTCACGTCCAGGATCAAAAGGTCGAACTCCATGCCCTCGATCAGCTTGCGGGCCTGGGCGGCGTCGGCGGCGGCGGAGACGCGCGCGCCCGCCTGGGCCAAATAACGCTTGAGCAGATCGCGAATGCGGTCGTCATCGTCGACCAGCAGCAGGTGAGGAGGGCGGTCGAGGGCGTCGAACGCCAGCGCTGCGTTCATAGGGAGAAACTCCAACCCATCGTCATGAAGAGCAAAAACATCTCAGCTCCCCGACGTTGGTGGGCGAAAATTGTGCGTCGCCGGATCGATGTTGACAAACATGCTTCGTCGCGGTCCAAGAATGTGAAAATCATCCTGCTGGGTTTTGTTACAATCCCATTGCGGCGGGCGATGGGCAAGGGGCAATACAGGATTGGGGCGCGAGGCCTCGGCATAAGGACGGCTAAATGGCGGCTCAGGCATTCCACGATCGCGACGGCTGGGTGTGGATGGATGGCTCGTTCATCCCCCATCGCGACGCCAAGGTGCATGTGCTCACCCACGCGCTGCATTACGCCTCCTGCGTGTTCGAGGGCGAGCGCGCTTACGGCGGCGTGGTGTTCAAGAGCCACGAGCATAGCCAGCGCTTGCACCAATCCGCGCGTATCCTGGGTTTTGAACTCCCCTACAGCGCCGAGGAACTCGACCGGGTGAAGCGCGAACTGGTCGCCAAGCAGGGCTTCAGCGATTGCTATCTGCGCGCGCTGGCGTGGCGCGGCTCCGAGCAGATGGGGGTGGCCACCGCGCGCAGCGATGTGCATGTGGCGGTGTCGGCTTGGGAATGGGGCGATTATTTCGCCGACAAGATGAAGGGCATCCGCCTGATGATCGCGCCGTGGCGGCGCCCGGCGCCGGACTGTGCGCCCACAAATTCTAAGGCCGCAGGCCTCTACATGATCTGCACGCTTTCCAAGCACGCCGCCGCCGATGCCGGTTTCGACGACGCGATGATGTTCGATTGGCGCGGGCAGGTCGCGGAGGCCACCGGCGCCAACATCTTTTTCGTGCGCGATGGCGTGCTGCACACGCCGACGCCGGATTGTTTCCTCAACGGCCTCACCCGCCAGACCGTGATCGCCCAAGCGCGCCAGCGCGGCGTCGAAGTGATCGAGCGCGCGATTTTCCCCAACGAACTCGCGACCTTCAGCGAAGCCTTCCTCACCGGCTCGGCCGCCGAGATCACCCCGATCCGCGAAATCGCCGGCCTCGCGTTCAAGCCGGGCGCAATGTGCGAGCAGGCGATGAGCGACTACGCCGCGCTCACTCGGCGCAAGAACGCGGCTTAGGCCGCCGCCGCGCGGGTATCGAGCATTTCCACCAGCGAGCCGCCGACGGAAATGGCGATCTGCGGGAACACGTCGGCGAAATATTCATCGACGCTGCCATAGAGCGAACTCGACGGCGAAAGCGGGCCCGCGCGCATGGCCAGGCCCGGCGCAGCCTGCTCAGCCGCGGCGCGCACCAATTGCGGCAAGAACGGCAGATTGGCGCCGCCTCCCGCCAGCACCACATCGACCATTCTGACCTGGCTAACGCGGGCGCGCGCGGCGACCGCGGCGATGCTGGTGATGAAGCTCTGCCCCAGCGCATTCAGGTAACGCTGAAATTGCGGATCGCCGGTGAGGTCGCCAGCGCGGATCGCAATCGTGCGCCAGCCGTCCTTGAACGTGGCGTTTCCATTAGAGAAAAACTCGCGCTTGAAATCGCGCGCCGCCAAGCGCGCCGTGCGCAAGAAACGATGGTCGTTGGGCGCGCCGCGTTTCTTCGCCAGCACGCCGATCAGGATGCGGTCGATCTCGTCGCCCGCGAGGCCGCTGCATTGGCGGGCTTCCTTGATCTCGGTGAGGGCGGGGGGATTGTTGCGCTCGTCAAACTCGAAGGCGGCGATGTCGGTAGTGCCCGCGCCCATGTCGATCACCATCACGATGTAGGCTGGCTCGTTGGTGTAGGCGAGGCTGGCGGCGGCGGCGGCGTGCGGCTCGAACACGCCAGTGTCGAGACGCCCGTCGCCAGGATTGGCGCGCGCTTTGTCGAGCGCGTCGCGGCACTGGGCGATGGAAACCCCGTCTGGCGCAAGCAGCATCCGGTTCAAACGTTGCGAAACGGCCGCGGCCTCGTTGAAGATGCCTTCGAAGACGCGGTCTTGACCGCTGCCAGGGCG
>DPWD01000268.1 GCA_003526465.1 Hyphomonadaceae bacterium | reverse complement strand
CGACGCGCTGGCGCCGCCGGCCGGCGAGCCCGCGGCCTGGATCACCGAGGACGTGGCACCAATCGCCAGGAACATCTACGGCGCCACCAAGGCCGCGGCCGAGGATCTGTGCCGTATTTTCCAGCGCAAGCAGAAACTGCCCTGCCTGGTGCTGCGCACGTCGCGCTTCTTTCCCGAGCCCGACGACCGCCCCGAGCTGCGCGCGGACTACGCCGACGGCAACATCAAGGCCAACGAATTACTGTACCGGCGCGTGGACGTGCAGGACGTCGTCGATGCGCACCTGCGGGCGATCGCGCGTGCGCCGGAGATCGGCTTCGGCCGTTACATTGTCAGCGCGACCACGCCGTTCGAAACCGAGGATCGCGCGGAATTGCGCCGCGACGCGCCTGCCGCAGTGGCACGCCGCGTCCCCGGCTACGAAGCCGAATATGCGCGCCGCGGCTGGCGCATGTTCCCGAGTCTCGACCGCGTGTACGTGAATGCCTTGGCGCGCAAGGAACTGGACTGGCGTCCGCGCTATGACTTCGCCTATGTGCTCGGGCACCTGCGCGCCGGCGGGGACCCGCGCAGCCCACTGGCGCAGACGATCGGGATCAAGGGCTACCACGGCCAGTCCTACGAGGACGGGCTCTATCCCGTCGAATAGCCGTTGCTGTTGCCCCTTTTTTCAAAAGGGGAAGAACAGCGGGAGCCTCGCATCTGCGAGAAACCCGCCATGGAAGTTACGCCGACGTGCCGGCCGAGCGAGATCACGCATGACCGCTCGCGCACCAGACCCAAGCTATACTCAACTGGGATGTGCGGGGCGCCATGCTCAAGGACAGCCGAAAAATAGCGGCGATTCTGGCGGCTGACGTCGTCGAGTACAGCCGTTTGATGGGTTCCGACGACGCGGCAACGCTCGCCGCGCTCAAGGTCCGCCGCGCCATCTTCGACCGACTGGTCAGCGAATTCGACGGCCAGGAATTCGGCAGCGTCGGCGATAGCCTGATGGCGCAGTTCTCCAGCGTCATTAACGCCGTGCGCTGCGCACTGGCCATTCAACAAGCAATCGAGGCGGAGAACGCGCCACTGCCCAACGCGCAGCGCATGTCACTGCGCATCGGTGTCAACCTGGGCGACGTCATCGAGGAGAACGGAGCGCTGTTCGGTGATGGCGTGAACGTCGCAGCGCGCCTGCAATCGCTGGCGACGCCTGGTGGCGTGCTGATTTCAGGTGCGGTTTACGAACACGTGAGGAACCGCGTCGCGGCGCAGTTCAACGACGTGGGTTCGCACCAGGTCAAGAACATCACCGAGCCCGTGAGGGTCTTCGAGGTCGCGGCGCCGATGGCGGCGACACTGGGTCGGCGGCTCACAGCCATTGTGAATCGTCGCGTGATCATCGCCACAGCGGCGTACCTGCTGGGCGCGGGACTGGCCGTGTCAATTCTCAGCCGGCTCACGGCGGCTGACGCGTCACCACTGCTGATGCCGGCCTTGATCACGCTGCTGGCCGCGGGATTCGTTCCTGCAATGATTGCCGCGTGGAAGTCCGACCGTCGACACCGGGCGCCTCCGTGGATCGGATTCACAGCGACAACGGCCGCGACGGTCGTCTGCTGCATCGTTACCTGGGCCGCCTGGGACAGCTTCTTTGCCGATCAAGCGCGGGCCAGCATCAGGCGATCCGTCCCGAAACCTCAGCCGGTCATCGCTGTCGCTGCGTTCCAGAACCAGACCGGCGACGTGAAGCTCGACTGGCTGAGCGAGGGTATTGCGAGCCTCGTTCGCGATGGCCTGGCCGAATCGAGTCACCTCATCGTCGTGTCCCCGACTCGGTGGCAAGCGGTACTGCGCGATCATGAGGGCGGCGTCGGAATCGGTGCCGATGTGCTGAGCTCGGCGGCGCGCGCCGGCATTGACTTTGTGGTTTCGGGTGAATTCATGGAAGGACCAAGGGGCCTTCTCCTGACAGCGCGTCTGTCGGACGTCGACGGTGGCGTGAATCTTGCGCCACACCGGCGTGAGGACTTGAGCGCGCAGACTCTGCTCGGCGAAGCGTCCCGGCTCGTGCTCGTGATCAAAGGCGGCTTGGGTGTGCCGCATACCGAGAGCGTCGCCGGTTTTTCCGCAGATTTCGCCGTCAACAACATGACTGCGTATGAGGCGTATCTCAACGGCATTGGCTTCTTTCTCAAGTTCGACTATCGCTCCGCGGAGCGCGCATTCCGTAAGGCACTCGAGCTGGCGCCGAATTTCCACATGGCGCGCTATCGCCTGGCGCACGTCGAAGTGGCGAGCGGCGATACGGAGGCCGGGCTCGCGACACTCGACAAAATTCCGAAGGATGCGCCCCTCACGCGCCGGGAGCGCCTATATGTCGATGGCGCTCACGCCTATTTCGAGCGTGACGCGGGACGCGCGCAGGCGATCTACAGTTCCATGCTTCAGGAATTTCCTTTCGACGTCGAAGCGCGATGGCTGCTGGCGCTGTCCTACGATCTGGCGTTCGAGGATGATGCCGCTGTCGCCGAACTCAAGCGACTGCTCGAGCAGGAACCGCAGAACGACTATCTCTGGAGCTATCTCGGTGAGACCTATCTGCGTCTCGGCGACTACGACTTGGCGCGGCAGGCCCTCGACCAGTACCTGAAGCTAAAGCCTCGCGATCCCTTTGGGTTCACGACCCTGGGCCAACTCGATCAGTTGACCGGCAACCTGAACGACGCCGCGGATCACTTCGTACATGCACTCGAGCTCGAGCCCGGATTCGTTCCGGCGCGACTGGCACTCGCACGCACGCAGGTCCTGCGGAATAGGTGGGACGACGCCGAGGCGCAGCTCCGCAGGCTCGCTACGGACGAGGAAGCGCCGGCAGGCATCCGGATCGACGCTGCGTTCGATTTGAGCGCGCTGTTGCGAGGCCAGGGACGCTTTGATGATTCGCTGCGGCCGCTGGAGACGCTGGAGCCGCTGATCCATAAGGAAGTCGTTGGGGAAGCGATGGCGCTGGCCCAGCGTGGCACCGCGCACGCCGAGCTTGGACAGTTTGTCCAGGCCGACAAATTGATCACGCTGGCGATCGAGCGCTCGCCGGGCGTACCCACTCGTTATCTCTTCGCTCGCGCTTCTGTGTTGCTGATGCGCGGGGATACCGCAGGAGCGCGTGCCGTCGCCGCCCAGATTCGCAATCAGCCGATGCCGCAGGACAGTCCCCATGACGCTGCAATGGTGCAGGAGGACGCATTCCGAGCGGCCGCCTATCTCGAAGGGATGGCCGACCTTTTGGTGGAAAGCCCGCTCAAGGCGCGCGAAGCTCTCACTCGGGTGCTGGCAATGCCGGGTTACCAATACTCGATTTACAAGCTCGGGACCGCGCGTGCACTGATGCAGGAGCGAAAGTTGCCTGAAGCGCTCGAGATGGCGCGCGCTGCCGCCAGCGAACGCGACGCAGGAGAGATCCGGCTCGACCTCGAGCTCGATCGCTCGCGCGCCCTGCTACTCGAAGCCGACATTCTTGCGGCAATGGGCGACGAGGCCGCATCGACCGCGCGTGCCCGAGAATTTCTACGTCGATGGAAAGCCGCCGATCCAGGCCAGCGCGATCGTGTGCGCGCTGAGCATCTCGTAGTTCTCACAGTGAAGACGCGTTCGAACGGAAGTTGACCGCGTTATCGCGGCACCCGCTTGATGCGCGCCGCACCGCCCGAACCCGAGCAGTTGATCGCACCGTCGCGCCCGTTGCCATCGAGGTCGCGATAAAGCAGCGAAGGCGGCGGACAGGTCCGGCCGCTAAACGTTTGGGTGAGCGGCAGGTCGAATTCCACCACGAGCCGCAGCCGCACTTCGTTCGATTGCAATGTATGGCCCATTCGCTTGAGATCGGCGGCCGTAAAGCGCCCATCATGGTTCTTGTCCTCGATGAACGTCGGCGCGACGCCCTCGACCAGTACGATCCGCAGATCGACGAAAAACGGCGAATAGGAAGAAGCAATGTCGAGCAACACGGCGTCATTGTTTGCCGGCGGCGCGATGAATTGAAATGACTCGATCGGCCCACTCTCCAGCCGGCGCAGATAATCGACACCGTCGGCATCGACATCCAGGTCGAACTGGGCGATCGGCTCGAACATTCCGGCGACGATCTGCATCGATGCCACGAGCGCCGATCCACCACGCCGCGTGCGAAGTTCCGCCGACACGCCGTTGAAGAAGCCGCCCATGTTGCGGATGACTTGAGTCGCCCGATCAAAATTCTCGTCGAATACCCGCGCCGCGCCGAGATTGGACATCACCACCAGGCCGGGCAGGTCATCATCCGGCCCGAATCCAAAGCCGTCGTGCAGCGCGCCGCCGGTTTGCGGCCGTGGAACAGCGACCACGTTGCCAGCAGTGTTGCGCAAATACGGCTTGTTGAGGAGCGCGCCGGCGACGAAGGCGTCGTCGAGGAGCCGGTCGCGCACCTGGAAATTACCGGTGTTGGAGTCGGCAAGATCGAAGGTGTCGAATCGCTCAGTCGTGAATTCGAGAAAGGTCTCGTCCGGCCCGGTGCAATCCTCGTAGGGTTGCCCCGCATTGGTGATCGGAAAGTGGCGCATGTCGAGGCAACCGTCGGGATCCGTCAGCACGATGGCCTCGCGCCTGCCGATCGGTTGCGTCGGTTCTTCCGGCGTTTCCACCAGGGCGATCGAACCCGGTGCTTCAATGCGCAGCACCAGCGACCACCCAGTGTTGGTCGTCAGGCCCTCGAAGTGCCCGGAGTCCGGGGCGTTGATCGAAAGTCGCACCGGCGAGCGATGATGATCGTTGTCGAGATTCCCTGCCCAGCTCGTCGATGTCGCGATCAAGGCCGCGATCAGCGTGCAGGCGATGCGTTCAAATCCAACTGCGCTGATGATTTTCATCGGCAGGCTCCCCGTTACTTCCTTGTTGGCCTCGCATCATGGCGCTCCGACTGCAAGGGCGTCAAACGTCGGTCAACATCAGCATCGGCCCGACCGATTCGACGGGCGTGCCGGCGGCCGCGGATCTTCGGCTGCCCTCAGGCCGCGCGCCGCACGCGCGCGAGCAGAATCGCGCCGCCGATGAACAGCACGATGATCGAAAGCATGCCATTGCGCGTGTCGTCGGTGACGAGCGCGGTGACGCCGACCATCATCGGCCCGAGCACGGCGGCGAACTTGCCCATCATGTTGTAGAAGCCGAAGAACTCGCCCTGCTTGCCGGGCGGCACCAGCGTCGCGAAATAGGACCGCGACAACGACTGGATGCCGCCCTGCACCAGCCCGATGGTGCCCGCGAGCAGGTAGAAGTGACTGATGTCCCGCATCCAGTAGGCGGCGACGGTCGCCGCCGAGTAGATCGCGATCGCGATGAAGATGCCGTTGCGCGCGCCGATCCGGCTCCCGATCCAGCCAAACGCGAGCGCCGCCGGGAAGGCGACGAACTGCGTGATCAACAGCGCGGCGATCAGGCTCTGCTGCGGGAACCCGAGCGACAGCCCGTAGTCCACTGCCATCTTGATGATGGTGTTGAC
>DPWD01000155.1:1820-4505 GCA_003526465.1 Hyphomonadaceae bacterium | reverse complement strand
GCTCCGGCGGCGTTCGAGCCTGGCGCGGCGCACATAGCCGAGGCCGGCGCGCGCCTGCAGTGCGTGCCTTATGCTCGGCGCGTGTCTGGCATCGAAATCTTCGGCGATGCTGTCACCTGGTGGGAGCAGGCCGCCGGGCGTTACCCGCGCTCGAATACCCCAGCCCCAGGCGCGGTGCTCGCCATCCGCGGCTACAACAATCCCCGTCGTGGCCATGTCGCCGTGGTGCGCGGCATCGTCTCCGAGCGCATCATCCTTGTAGACCACGCGAATTGGCTCAATCGCGGCGAGGTCAGTTTGGAGGTGCCGGTGCTCGATATCTCGGCGGCCAACGATTGGAGCGAGATTCGAGTGTGGCACATTCCTGGCCGCCATTGGGGCGGCCGGGTTTATGCAGCCGACGGCTTCATTCACGCGTTCGCGCTGCGTGGTTTGCTGAGCTGACGCACGCTGTTGATGCGGACCGTTTGCTCTCCGGCATTTAATGTTTAACCGCGGCAAACAACATCTAGTCGCCGCGTGGCGCGTTTACCATATGGCCCCTCTGTTTGTTGCCCAGAGTGCTGACGTTTTAAGCGTTTCTTAAGCAGGAAAGCGTGTTTCTTGTACCGGTTTGGGGCAATCCCCGCTGGACCGACTTGGTATGCTTGATCCACGCGCGATCCTGTTTGCAGCCGCGGCTGCAAGTTTGACGGCGCCAAATGCGCAAGCGTTGACGCCGCTCTCGATGGACCTCTTTATCGACACCATGGCGTCCGAGGATCCCTCGGGCGACGGCGTATTCGCCGCGCGCATGGAGACGCCGGAAATTGCCTATACGCCGGCGGCGCGCATCGCCAATCATGCGGCCGGGCTGCAATGCGTGCCGTTTGCGCGCGCGGAATCCGGGATCGCGATCTTCGGCGACGCAAGCACCTGGTGGGAGCAAGCCGAAGGGCGCTATCTGCGCGCAGCCGCGCCGGAGGCGCGCTCGGTGCTGGTGCTGGGCGGCTATGACGACGTTGTGCGCGGCCACGTGGCGCTGGTGCGCGAAATCATCGGCCCGCGCCTGATCGTCATCGATCACGCCAATTGGCTCAACACCGGAGAGATCACGCGCAACGTGCCCGTGCGCGATGTGTCGCTGGCTGGCGATTGGAGCGAGGTTCAGGTGTGGAACGTGATGGGCCGGCACTGGGGCGGGCGCATCTATCGCGTGCGGGGCTTCATCCACAACGCCGCCGCAGAGACCTCCGCCAGCTAGAAGTTCCCACCGAGGATCCTTGCCTCACGACCGGCGCGCGCGAAATATGCGACACAGCGCCTTCCCAGCGCCGCCTCCCTCGTTGAAGATGGCGCATGTCCGTCTGGTCACGCATCTTGGAGCTTGCAAGCAGCGCCTTCGAGCCCGATGAGCCCGCGCCGTTCGAGGAATGCGCTCCCCAACCGAACGATGTCGGCTTCACAGCCGCGGTGATCGGCCTGGCCGCCAAAATGGCCAAGGCCGATGGTTACGCCGCCCAGGTCGAGCTCGAAGCCGCACAGCGCGTGTTTCGTCCGCCTCCCGCCGAGGAGGGCAATTTCCGCCGCGCGTTTGTGCTGGCGCAGCAGACGGTGTTAGGATTTGAATCCTACGCCAAACAGATCGGGCGCAAATACAAAGCGCGGCCATGCCTATTGGAGGATGTGCTCGACGGGCTCTTCCACATCGCCGGCGCGGACGGCGATGTGAGCGCTGACGAACTAGCTTATCTGGCCGAAGTGGCGCGGCTTTTCGGTTTTTCCGAACTCGAATTCCGCCGCATCCGGGCCACCAATTTAGGGCCGGAAGCGGGCGATCCGTACGCGGTATTGGGTTTGCCGCCGGGGGCGAGCGCGGAGGCCGTGCGCCAAGCCTGGCGCAAGCTGGCGGCGGACAATCACCCCGACACCATGCTTGCGCGCGGCGCCGCCCCCGAATTCGTCGCTATCGCCGTCGAAAAAACCGCCGCAATAAACGCCGCCTATGCCGCCATCCGCGAACAGGCGGCCGCGATCGTTGATTAACTATGCAGCTAGCGCTGAACGCGCCGGATTGATACGCGAGGATTTGGTCCCAATATTGCGGCATCAGGAGAAGGCATGACCGCGACCGCTGAATTCAACTCATCTTTGCTTGGCGCCCTGGCTCGCGCCGCTGGTTTGGCGTTGCTGGCGGTGGGCGCTGTCTTAGCGTTCATGTTTGCCTTTGCGGCGGCTTTGGTCATTGCGGTCTTGGTCTTCGGCGCCGCGCTCGCCATGCGCTTTTGGCCGCGCCCAAAGGGCGGGGACCAGGTGCTCGAAGCGCGCCGCACCCCCACCGGCTGGGTCGTCGAAACCACGGCGAAGCGGGGCGTCTAAGCGCGCGCCCCTCCAAACTAAGCCATTACCATCCCCGGATGAATGCGCAGCATTCAGTCCGGCCCATAGACACGAACCGATCGCGTTTATGGGTCCTGGACTTGAGCTTCCGCCTTCGCTCTTCGAGCTTCGGCGGACAAGNNCGCGCAATCCGGGAATGGGTGGAGAGGTGATTCAAACTGGAAAGAACGGGTGCCGTAAGGCTAGTGTCCGGCATATGAATCCACGCATCGAAGAACATCCTTCGCCTAATTACGATCAGCGCACGCGCGCGATCGACCTTGTCGTGCTGCACTACACCGGCATGCACGACGCGCGGACGGCTCT
>DPWD01000155.1:1600-1784 GCA_003526465.1 Hyphomonadaceae bacterium | reverse complement strand
CCCTGGCAAAGCGCTGACACGCCGCCCGACACGCTGCTCGGGCGCGCCAGCGCACATTACGTTGTCGACGAGCGCGGCGTGATCTTCCGCCTGGTCGGTGAGCATTTGCGCGCGTGGCATGCGGGAGTGTCGAGTTGGGAAGGCGAGGGCGATGTCAATTCGCGCTCGATCGGCATCGAGATCG
>DPWD01000155.1:1359-1511 GCA_003526465.1 Hyphomonadaceae bacterium | reverse complement strand
CCGGGCAGGAAGCGCGATCCGGGCGAGAAGTTTCCGTGGCAGCGGTTGGCGCAAGCTGGCGCCTCGATCTGGCCGGATGCGAGCGGCGTTGAAGTCAGCGCGGAGGCCGACATCGCGCTGCTGCAGCGCCAATTGCGCGCCTTCGGCTACGG
>DPWD01000155.1:0-1187 GCA_003526465.1 Hyphomonadaceae bacterium | reverse complement strand
CACGCGGATACGGCGGCGGGTAATTCCCGCCGAGAGTGATCTTAGGGATAGCGCCACAGAGAACAGTCTGCCGAAAGCGCCTCGGCTCCTTCGGGAACCTTGGGCGCAGGCGATGGTGAAACGGTGGGGTAAGAGCCCACCGCGCCGACCGTAAGGAAGGCGGCACGGCAAGCCCCGCCGGGAGCAAGACCGAATAGGGATGCGATGGCCCCTGCCAAGGGGTACGGCCCGTCCGTGGGAGCGCATCCGGGTAGGTCGCGAGAACCGTGCGGCGACGCACGGTCCAGAGGAATGGTCGTCATCCGCCGAAGCGAAAGCGAAGGCGGGTACAGAACCCGGCTTACAGGCCGACTGGCGTTTTCCCTTAACTACGCCGCGCGCCGCACCTGATAGTGTGCGAAGTTACGCCATGAACCGTCCGGTTGGTGCGCTTCAATCGTCAAGGTCCAGCCTGCTTCCTCGCGCACCCAGATGTTGCGGAACACGCCGTTTGCGTAGGGATAGTCGATGGTCAAGGTGTTTTCTTCGCGACGACCGGTCGCGGCGACACGAGCGCCGCCAGCGCCGAAATCGTCGAGCCAATGCGCAACGTAATCGTGAGCCTCATTGTCCCAGCCGATGAACACGCGCGCCTCGTACTCGGGAGGCGTCTTGTTGGCGTCGGTCATGTGGAACTCGAGCCAGGCGCCGTCGAGCACGCGCTCGCCGTGCGCGCGGTAGCGGGCAGTTTCGCCCATCACCTGGCCATCCATCATCCAATCTCCGGCAAAGCCGTCCAGGAATGCGTCGTCGGCGACACGTTCCTGTGTTGCTGGCGCCGCGGGTCCTGCCGCCGGCGGCGCACATGCGGCGAGGGCAAGCACAGCCGCCGGCAGGACGCGTTGAAACACATACGCCATCGCGGTCTCCAATGGGGCGCCGGCGCGCGGAGCGCTGGTCGCTGTGGAACGGGTCATGCTGCGAGACGTGCTGCACCCGTGGCGCATGGTAAGCGGCGCATTCTGGCATGGCGAGAGACTATGGCCAAACCGAATGGCGGTCGTCGTGTGAAATCCTGGCAGGGGCCCAAACGGGCGGAAGTCTGTTTGCGATCCAGGCGCCATTCCGCCGCGGACTCGCTGTAGGGTGGGTTCATGCTTTCTCCAGCCACTCCGGATGCGCTCGCCATCTTGGACCGCCGGCGTCCT
>DPWD01000084.1:7401-7562 GCA_003526465.1 Hyphomonadaceae bacterium | reverse complement strand
GTGCATTTCTGGGCGGCGCGCGCACGGCTCGCGGCGAACGAAACCGCCGGCATCGGCGCGCATCTGCAGGCGGCGGCGGCGTTTCCCTGGACCTTCTACGGCCAATTGGCGCAAGCCCAGCTCGGGCAGGACACCACGCTTGTGTTCGAACCGCCGCAAGT
>DPWD01000084.1:0-7358 GCA_003526465.1 Hyphomonadaceae bacterium | reverse complement strand
CTCGGAAGTGGAGAGCGAATTGCGCCGATTGCACGCCGACTTGGCGTCTAGCGACGACGCAAACTTCTTGGCGCTGGCGATCGCGCTTGCTGCGCCGAGCGCGCAGGTGCGCGCGGCCGAATATGGCGGCCCGGAAGCCGCGGCCGGTTTCTGCCCGACCACCACGTTCGAGCCCGACGACGGCTTTTCGCTCGACCGCGCCTTGTTGTACGCGATCGTGCGACAAGAGAGCCACTTCAACCCCAAGGCAGTCAGCGTCTCCAACGCGCGCGGCTTGATGCAGTTGCTGCCATCTACCGCGCGCGACATGGACCGCTCGATCAATTACCGGCGCAATCCGGCGGCACTCTTCGAGCCGGGACGCAACATGCGCCTTGGCCAAGACTACGTGCACTGGCTGATGCAGGAATTTCACAACGACGGCGATCTTGGCCGCGTGTTCGCCGCCTATAATGGCGGGCCCGGCTGGCTCTCACGCTGGATCGACACCCAGCCCGCCGACATCGATCCGCTGCTGCTGCTCGAAACCATGCCGCGCGCGGAGAGCCGCGACTATGCGGAGCGTGCGCTGTCGCACATGGCGCTTTGCCGCAAACGCTATGGACAACCGACGCCGGAGCTGGATCGCCTGGCCTCCGGGGGCCCAGCGCTCTACACGCCGCTCGATTCGCGCTTGGCGGAGCGGTAGGCGGCCCAGTCTGCCGCGACATCGATATCGCGCAGCATCGGCAGTAACGCGACGTTCGCCGCACCCAGGTTGCGCAATACATCCGCGGCCGCATGTGCGCTCGACCAGCGCACGCCGTCCATGGCGCGCGCCGCCGCACGGCCCGAGCGTGCAGCCAGCAGCCAAAAGCCTCCGTCATGCGTGGGACCCAGCACGAACGGTTTGCGCTTCAGCGCCGTGAAAGCCTGAACGAGGTGAGCAGGCGTGAGGCTGGGGCAGTCGGTTCCGATGATTGCAACGCGCCGTTTCCCTGCCAACGCACGCGCAAGACGCACGCCAAGATCGCCCGCACCTTGCCTCATGCGCGGCAAACCGCTTGGCCAAACGTCGAAACGCTCGCGCACAGCGCTGTCCGGCGTGACGCAAAGCAGTGTCCGCCAACGATAGTCGCGCGCGACGCGCATAGTGTGGGCCTGCAGCGCGCGATTGATTCGCCACGCCTCGGAGCGGCCAAGCTCGGCGGCGAGGCGTGTTTTTCCAACACCGATGCGCGGCGCCTTGGCCAAGACGATCAAGGTGGGCTTGTACAAATTTTCTCCTGGCTAGAGTGAACTCGAAACTCCGCCTCGCAGTCCATGGATACCGCGTTTCGCCCCACCCCCTACCCCCTCCCCTCGCGGGGAGGGGGATGATGCCCCCCGAATGCGAATCCGAACCCACTTCGCGCGACAAAATCATCATTCTCGGCGGCGGGCCTAATCGCATCGGCCAGGGCATCGAGTTCGATTATTGCTGCTGCCACGCGGCCTTCGCGTGCGCCGATCTCGGCGTTGAATCGATCATGGTCAATTGCAACCCAGAAACCGTGTCGACCGATTACGACACTTCCGACCGGCTCTATTTCGAGCCGCTGACAACCGAAGATGTGCTCGAAATACTCGCAACCGAGCAACAAAACGGAACGGTCAAAGGCTTGATCGTACAGTTCGGCGGGCAAACGCCGCTGAAACTGGCGCAGCCGCTGGCCGACGAAGGCGCGCCGATCCTCGGCACCAGCGTCGACGCCATCGATCTGGCGGAAGATCGCAACCGTTTCCAAGAGCTGTTGCACAGAATCGGCCTCAAGCAGCCCGACAACACCACCGCGCCCTCGCTCGATGCGGCGCGCGCGGCGGCCGGGCGCATTGGCTATCCGGTGATGCTGCGGCCTTCCTATGTGCTCGGCGGCCTCGCCATGCAGATCGCTTACGGCGAAGAGGATCTAGCCGAATATGTGCAGCGCTTGACGCAAGCGCTGGGGGGGCCGAGCGAACTGGCGATCTCGGAGAAGAAGCCGTTGCTGATCGACCGCTATCTGCGCGATGCGATCGAGGTCGATGTCGATGCGATCTGCGACGGCGCCGACGTGTTCGTCGCCGGCGTGATGGAGCACATTGAGGAAGCAGGCGTGCATTCCGGCGATTCCGCCTGCGCGCTGCCGCCCTACTCGCTGCCGGCGCCGCTGATCGCAGAGATCGAGGCGCAGACCAGGAAGCTCGCGCTCGCACTCGATGTGCGCGGACTGATCAATATCCAGTTCGCGGTGAAGGACGGCGAGATCTTCATCCTGGAGGCCAACCCGCGCGCCTCGCGCACCGCGCCTTTCGTGGCCAAGGCGATCAACCGCCCGATCGCGGCGGCGGCGGCTAAAGTAATGGCGGGCGTAAAGCTCAGCGAGTTGAAACTCGACCGCCCTTCCAAGGGCCATGTGGCGGTGAAGGAAGCGGTGTTCCCGTTCGCGCGCTTCCCCGGTGTCGATCCCGTGCTTGGCCCTGAAATGCGCTCCACCGGCGAGGCGATGGGCATCGACGAGAATTTCGAGGCAGCGTTCGCTAAGAGCCAGATCGCGTGTGGGACCACGCTTCCGACCGAAGGCCGCGTGTTCATTTCAGTGAAGGCCGCCGACAAGCCGGCGCTGGTTCCGGTGGCGCGCGATCTGATAGGGCTGGGATTCCAGATCGTGGCGACCGGGGGCACCGCCGACTATCTCAAGGCTGAGGGCGTTGCCGTCGAGCGGGTGAACAAGGTGGCCGAGGGGCGGCCCGATATCGTGGATGCCATGAAGAACGGGGAGGTTCACCTCGTCTTCAACACCACCGAGGGGGCGCAATCGCACCGGGACTCCTATTCAATTCGCCGCACTGCGCTGACCCAGAACATCCCCTATTATACCACCGTGTCCGGGGCGCGCGCCGCGGTGCAGGCGATCCGGCGGCTGAAGGGCGGCGCCCCGCTTGGCGTTCGCGCGCTTCAGGCCTATGCTTGACGCCAAGCCGGACCGGGTACACCTTTCACTCCTCTAAACGGACAGCTTAAACACCCCTATGGAAAAAATACCAATGACCGCCGAGGGTTATCAGGCCCTCGACGCAGAACTGAAACGTCTGAAGACGGTGGAGCGGCCGGCGGTGATCGCCGCTATCGCAGAGGCGCGCCAGCACGGCGACCTCTCCGAGAACGCCGAATATCATGCTGCCAAGGAACGGCAGTCCTTCATCGAGGGCAGGCTCGCCGATCTCGAGGACAAGATCGCGCGCGCGCAAGTGATCGATGTCTCGAAACTCTCGGGAAAACAGGTCAAATTCGGCGCGACCGTCAATCTGGTCGACGAAGATACTGGCGTAAAATCAAAGTATAAGATCGTCGGCGAGGATGAGAGCGACGTCAAAGCGGGCAAGGTCTCGATCACCTCGCCCATCGCACGCGCGCTCATTGGCAAGGAGGAAGGCGACGTGGTCGAGGTGATGGCCCCCGGCGGCGCCAAATCCTACGAAATCGCCAAGGTGAAGTTCCTCTGAATACGGAGCGCCAACGCCCCCCCCCTCCCCGCGAGGGGAGGGGGCAGGGGGTGGGGTGAGACGCCAGCCTATGAAATTAGTTTGATGGGCTCCAGGCGCATTCGCTACCCCGGCGCGCCGATGCGGTTTTGAGTCGAGCGGAACTAATTTGGCGCCGGTTGCGCAGCGGAGAACCCTCGCCCTCCTTTGGGAGGGAGAGGCGGTATCTTGGCGCGGACGCCACAAGCAAAGTGAGCTGCTTCGGCCCAAATTCCAAGGGCCATGACCAAAGCAAACGGAAGAGAAGAGTACGGCGTCACCACGTTGTGCCGGAAGCGCGCCGAGATCGTCTCCGAGATTGGAGAGAAGGAAATCGCGTTACAAAACTTGGTGCTCCAGCTTGGACACCTAGACGCGGCGCTTCGCATCATGCGCCCCGAAATCGCGCTGCCGGCGCTACCAGATCGCCATTTAATCCGGCGTTCAACAAAACGAGGCGACGTGAGCCGCCCCGTTATACAGGCGCTGCACGAAGCGCGCGGGCCACTCACGGTCAAGGAATTGGCTCGCGCCATGCTGATCGCGCACGGCAAGCCTGCCCAGCGCGTCAGTGAGGAGGCCAAGGAGAGTGTGCGCAGCTTGCTGCGTCAGTTGCGCAAGCGAGGCGACGTGCGCCCAATGGGGCTGGACGGGCCGTCGCAGACCTGGGAACTGGTGCGGGAGTGAGCCCCGCGCCCAAAGCATCCCGCATATAATCGCCCCTGCGTTCTGCGGAGGCGACTTTGCGATCATTGAGAGTTCGGATTTTGATGTTGGCGGCGCGCCTTCTGCGTGTTCCGATTGATGTGCATCACACTTTTTTCGCGGATGGAAAGAAACGCAGGAACCCTTTTCCAGGCTCACCCGCATAGCGCACATTGTCGCGCGAGATTTCCCGCACAACGATCATGTCGGTAGCCGGGTTTATCGCCGCCTTCAGAAACTCGGCGAGACGGTCGATTTCAACGTTGGCGGAAAAGGCCAAGAATGACGTACTGCCATTCCAAAACTCTGCGCTAACCGTGTTGAATGCGTCCATCAACTTGCGATAGCGCTCGTTGTAGGTCGCGTCGGAGTGAAGGCGAAATGTTGTCCAGAAGTCCGTCATTTTACACTCGCATTAGGTTACCGATGCGAGGTTGACGGTGAACGCGAACAACGCTTGTTTGTTCGCGTTACCAATCACCAGCCACCCTGCATCGGTGGTTACGTGAAAGAGCCCTGGGGACTGTTGGAAGCAGCCCCCGGGGCTCGCCCACGACTCAGCGCGATTCCCCTTTAAGAAAGGTTACCAGGCCTTTACTACTTGTGCCGTTGGTAGTAGCCGCAGAAATCAACGCTGGGCTTGCTGGCGAGAGCGAGGGAGGCGACGCGGCGCACTTGGGCGCCGTTGTCCACGCGACGGGCATCCTCGCGCCAAGCGGCTTCCTGGGCATAGCGCAACAGGTACGGCCCGGCGACGTGATGGTTATGGCCAATCTCGCCGCGACGCATGCGGCTGAAAAAACTCTCGGCCCAATTCGTGCAAGCGCCGTCGAATGAATACGCCTCCTGGTGATTGATGCGCTTCATTTCATAGCGGGCGTGCAACCCATCCCATGAGGTCGCTTCATCGGCTTGCAGCTTGGTTTGCTTGCGCACGCGGGCCTTGATGAAACCGAGCGCTTGGGCCTCGCTGCGGAACACTCCCGGAAGCGTCTCGCCGCCGCGCTCGCGCACCACCACGACCACCTTGCGCTTGCCGGATTGATTTTCGCGCAGGCGGTGGTCAACGCGATCCTTGCGCAGGTTCGCCGGCTTCACGTATCCGCCAAAATAACCACCGTCGATTTCAGCGGTGACGCCATCGCCGCCAAGGGTGCGGTCCTTCATTTCAAGCGCCATGCCTTCGCGGACTTTGTGCAGCAACACCCAAACCGCTTTGTAGCTCATGCCCAGATCGCGCGAGAGCGCCAGCGCCGACTTGCCCTTGACCTCATTCATGGCGACGGCGATGCACGCCAGGTACGCGCGCAACGGCGCTTGGTGATAGGCAAACAGCGTCCCGCTGGTGACGGTGAAATCCTTGCGGCATTCCTTCTCGCGGCAACGGAAGCGCAGCGTCCCGTTCGGGCGGCGCGCTTCATAGGCGTCGAGCGAGCCGCAATGGGGGCAGACAGCGGCGCCGCTGGTGCTGGCCCAGCGCAGATCGCGGAACAGCGTTTCCGCCTCCCCATCGTTCATGCGGAACACGGTCGCTAGCGAAAGCGTCCTTGCTCGGCTGAGGGTGAGGAAGTGGGCGGGCATATGTGAAGTATCATATATGAGACTTCAGGGGGTTGGCAAGAGGGAAAGAACCGAATATGATACCTTTCTACCGGGAGAGAGACTTATGGGGCTTGCCAAGACCGAGGCGGAGCTAGCCGCGCGCGCGGCGGCATTCCTCAAGGCTGAGTTGAAACGCGTGGGCGTGACCTATGAAGAGCTAGCCGAACGCCTGAAAGACCACGGCCACCCCGAAGAGACGGTCGCCTCAATCAAGAACAAGCTCGCGCGGGGCACGTTTCCCGCGACATTCTTTCTAGCGACGGTGGCAGCGCTGGGGATGGAGCATGTTAGACTTGACGCCATCTAATGCCGAGCGTCGCCTGTGGGCCAACGCGGCGATTGTACTGGTTACGGTCCTTGTGATCGTCTTTTCAGTTGCTGAGGTGGCGGGGTATCTCGACCAACCATGCAATGATCATGGTGCCGGCGCCTACGATAAACAGGAATCGCCCGAGTTCACTCTTACGCTGAATGAGGATGGCGCCACCTACACCCAACATCGCGAAACCGAACAAGAGTGTGATGAGCCCGATTGGTGGGGGCTTGGGTCTGAGTCGTGGCTGGCTCTGCTCACTCTGGCCCTCGTTATCGGCACGATAGCACTCGCTGTTTACACCGCTATGTTGTGGAATGAGGCGAAGGAGGGCGGCAAGGCGACGCTCAAGAGGCTCGAAGATCATCATAGGCGAGACGTTCGCGCCTACATCAACATCGAAAGCGCGCGGATATACTATGATCCCGGACAAAAGCGCTGGGAAAGCCGGATCATTTGGAGAAACTTCGGCAAGACCCCCGCCAACGATGTTCGCATCTTTGGCGTTTTGGAGCTTGCGCAATGGCCTATTGATCAAATGAAACTCAAGCCCATCAACAAAGAAGATGCCAACGCCTCCCGCTTCGTTCTTGGCCCCACTGCTAGCCGTATGAAAATTGATGAGCCTTACAACGCTGGCCTTCTTGGCGTTGACTTCGATGAGTTGCGCAGTGGGGACTGGGAAGTCCCCGTCAAAGTATGCCTCGTTGCTCACGGTAAGATTTTCTATTGGGATGTTTTCGCTGAGGAAGAGCGCGTTACGGACTACAGGTACTATGTCGGCGGCAACGAGGGGCTTAGAGGTGAGTTGCCCCCCACTCGAAATGAGCCAGCCATGGGATCGACCTATAGAATGGTCGCTCACTCCAAGGGCAATGACGCAACTTAGCGCGCAGAGCGCGGCGGCGATCATCTCAGATCACCTAGGCGCTTGCGCGCCGGAGCGCTTGTGGCGTCCGCGCCAAGATACCGGGGAGAGGGCAGGGTGAGGGTGGAGCGCCGGTGCTTGGAGATTTGTGAGTGCGCTGTGCCCATGTGCGAACGCCTGCGCCGCCCCCTCACCCTACCCTCTCCCCCCTCTCGGGGGGCGAGGGTTTTCCTTGGCGCGAGTGGCCCTATGGGACAGGGGGTGGTAATGTGCCCTCGTGACCGTCATCCTCTGGGCCTTCAGCGCGTTTCATGTCTGCGTCGCCCTCGCCAGCCTGGGGCTGGCGCT
>DPWD01000091.1 GCA_003526465.1 Hyphomonadaceae bacterium | reverse complement strand
CCCTGCGTGCGGGGTTCGGCGGAGGCGCTGCCGGCCGAGACCGGGGCGTTCGACGCCGCGATGGCGGTGCTGAGCATCCATCATTGGCGCGATTGGCGGCTCGGCTTGCGCGAAATGCGCCGCGTCGCCCGCTCCCGCATCGTGTTGCTCACCTTCGATGCGGAAGCATCGGATTTCTGGCTGACGCGCGATTATCTGCCCGCCATCACAGCGCTCGATCGCGAAACCATGCCGCCGCTTGCAGCGCTGGCCGAGGAGCTCGGGCCGTTTGAAGCGACCCCCGTGCCTGTCCCGCACGATTGCGCGGACGGGTTCTTCGGCGCCTATTGGCGAAGGCCGGAAGCCTATCTCGATCCGCTCGTGCGCCGATCCATCTCGGTGTTTGCGAAAATCGACGCCGAGGCAGGGTTGAATAAACTCGCTCACGATCTCGCTGACGGCGTGTGGCGCGAACGCAACGCCGACCTGCTCGCGGTCGCGGCGCTCGATGTGGGCTATCGCTTGCTGCGTTGGGAGTTCGGCGAGTGATTTCACTGCCTCTCACCGAAACGATGAAGCAGGTCGCTTCCCGCATCATCTGGTTCGAGCCGGCGGAGAAGGCGTTGGCCGATCCGGTGCGCTTCCTGGCTACGCCATGCGCTACGCGACGCACGAAGACATGAAAGCGATCCGCGCTCATGTGAGCGACGAGGATTTTCGCCGCGCCATCGACGCGGCCCCGCCGGGCATCGTCGATCCGCGCTCCTGGGCCTACTGGAACTTGATGCTGGGCCGCTATCCAGCGCCACCGTTGCCGGTGCGGGCGCTTTAGCTTCGATCCAAGGGACGCGCGCCAAATATTGTTAGCCAGAGCGCGCCGCCGATCTCCCCGATCGGGCCAGGGATGTTGGCGAATTGCCCGATCGGTCCGCTATAATAACCATCCCAAAAAAGCGGAACGATAGCCCCCGCCACATAGCTGCAGCAGCCAAGGATGAGCGCCACGCCGAAGAACCACGGTATCGCCCGCGACTTCAGTACGAGCAGCCCATAAGGCAGCAGCCATAATCCCCAAAATATCTCCGCCAGACTTATCAGCTCGGAATACCGCCGGAAATGGGCGTCAATGACCTCCGCTTGGCCGGCGCCTTCGCCGAGAAGCTGCAGAACGGAGAGTTTTTCGCCGACGGCAATGAACCCGAGCGGCACGCTGACCAGCACGAACCCAACCATCGTCAGCGCCAAGGTCTCCGACCAGTCGCGGAAGACCCGGTGCAGAAGCGCCACCAACGGCACGAAACTGGAATAGCAGGCCAATTCGGCGACAATCGCGCTCTTGAACAACAAGGTGTTGCTTACAAGCTTCTCGAACGTCGCCGCGGCGTCGCCATCGACGATTTATTGCCCCGGGGCGTAAGCGATACTGAAAATTCCCGTGGCGATCAGGAACAGATACGTGAGGCCAGCCCATCGCGCGGTGGTCATGGCGCGCTCTCCCGCGCGGTGATCGATGCCTTTGGCCAGGTCAATGCCGAGACGACGATGGAGATGCTCAGCACAATCTCGACGCTGACAATGAGCTGGTAGAAGGGCGGCGAACCGAACAACGTCGCCGCGTTGACCAACGTGTACGCCGCGCCAAACCCGACATTGAGCCACTTACTGAACGCCGCCGGCAGGCCCGCGGACAAGAACACCATCAGCGCGGGGATCGTCATCAGGATGGCGACGCCCAGCAACACCGCGTCCGTCGCCTCGCCCAGCGGGCCCATGCGGCCCTCGCTCATCATCGCGATGGTCTCGGGCTGATACATGGAGATGTAGTCGTTGTAGACGTAAAGAAACATCATCGACGCCCAGAGCAGCGACAATCGGAGCGGTCGCGGCAACTGAAACGACTGCAGGGAATTTCGGCTCTTCTGATCCACGGCGGCGCGTCCTTATCGATAATCAATAAGGCATGTATCAGGCCCATCTGGGCCTGTCCAGGCGCGTCAGGCCGAGCTTGGATTGCCGATGCACCGGAGCAGGCTGCCGTTCAGGTCGATCAACGCGAACATGCGTAGCCCGAAGGGCTCGAGTTTCGGCGGCGTCAGGCGGGGAATTGACCAATGGTCGGACGGCAGCGCCGCGGTCGTGAAATCGGTGTAAAGCGAATCCAGGTCATCGACGCGCACGCAGGCGGAAAAGGAGCTTTCCCGTGGATCGAGATCGGGAAACGGGAAGAACTCGAGTTCGAGCGCGCCGCGCCGCAGGATCATCCAGGAATCGTCCTTGAAGACCGCGTCAAACCCGAGCCTTCCGTAGAAGGCCGCGGTTTCATCCATGCTGCGTGCGGGGAGGTTGGCTGTCACTCTGTCGGTCACGCTCGGGCTCCAAGCTTCCGAGTCTCCAGCCGCGCTCGCGTGGAGTTCACTCCCCCTGCACCGCAGCCGCCACATCTGCCGCCGCCGGCGTGCAGCGCACTTGGGTGAACGCGCCCCAGCAATCGGCGACAGGGCGCTCATTCACTTCCACGGTGTAGCGCGAGGCGAGGTAATAATCCTGGTAGCGCCCCTCGTCGCCAAAGCGGGCGATGCTGCTCTCGACCAAACCGCCAAGGTCCATGTTGGAAATCGCGTCGTGCTGAATCTGCTCAAGCGCGGCGCGCGCGGCTTCGCGGTGCTGGGCCTCGGTGGGCTTGGTGAAATAGCCGCCGACGCCGGCGAGCACGAGCAGCAGAAACAGAAAACGAAACATCAGAACCTTCCTTCTCCCCCTCCCCTCGCGGGGTGGGGGTGCAACTACCTCACCCGGCTCGCGCCGAGCCCCAATAATTATAGCCGGCAAAGCGCGGCGTCGACGGCAGATACATGCTCTCCATGTCTTCGATGTGAAAGCCCCCGGCGCGCACGAGGGCGGGAATATCGCGGGTCAGGTGGCAGCCGCCGGCGATCGGCTTCCACCATTTCTCCACCCCCGCTTGCGTGCGCCGCACTTTTTCGTCCGGCGCGAGGCCATGCTCGCAGAACAGGAGCTTGCCGCCGGGCTTGAGCACCCGCCGCGCGCCCGTGAGCGCGCTCACCGCATCGGGGATCGTGCACAGCGAATACGTGACCAGCACGGTGTCGATGCTGGCGGGAGCAAGCGAGATTTCCTCCGCGCGCTCGGGCAATATCTCCACCGGCAAGGGCGCGCGCCGCGCAACCTTGCGCGCCAGCGCCAGCATGCCCTCCTCCGGCTCCAACGCGTAGACGCGGCTTACCTTCGTTGCGTCGTAGTACGGCAGATTGAGCCCCGCGCCGAAACCTAACTCAAGCACCACGCCTGTAGCGCGCGGCACGATCTTGGCGCGCTGATAGCGGATCGGCTTCGCCCCGCACGCGCAGGTGATGAAGGCGGGCAGGATGTAGCGCGAGTAGAAGCTCATGTTTGCGCACGCTTTGCCTTCGGCGGCGCAAACGCCGCGGAGAGTTTCTTCGGCGCCACCGCGCGCCAGCTCTCGTCGAGATAGTCGATGAGTTTTGCCAACGGCGCTTTCGCTTTCGGGCCGTAGGTGAAGGTGACCCAACCGGAGCGACCGAGGCCGTAATCGGTGGGCTTGGCGCCTTTCATTTTCAGAGCCTCCTCGGCGCGGTAGGGCAGCTTCATCGACACCGACAGCGCGCCCTCCTCGTACGCGCCCAAGAACAAGAACGCTTTCTTGCCGGCGATCTTGTACGCGGGATGACCCCAGGGAAAATCTTCCGTCGTGCCGGGATATTTGAGCGCGGCTGCACGCAACGGTTTGGCGGAGGGATGCTTGAGAGTGAAGCCGGCGCTCATGACGCGCGCGCGCGCTGCGCCATCTCCAGCGCCTCGACCGCCGCGTCGAACGCCAGCATCGTGCTTGTATGCCGCGGCGGATAGTCCCTCACGCCCTCCAGGTGGCGCAGCTCCCAGAACCGGCCCGCCGGCGGAGCACCGCCCTCTTTCAACATCGCCCGCAGGCCATCGCGCGCGGCGCGAATTTCGGCTGGCGTGGCGCCGATCGCGTTCATCGCCAGGATCGCGGTCGAGGCCTGTCCCAAGGCGCAGGCTTTCGGATGCACGGCGATATCGCTGACCACGCCGTCCCTCAGCTTCAGTTCCACGCTCACCACCGATCCGCACACGCGGCTCACCTTGGTTGCCGCGCCGTCCGGCGCATCGAGGCGCCCGACATGGGGCATATCGGCGGCCAGTTCGAGAATGCGCGGGTGGTAGAGATCGTCCATTCGCCCTTATGTGGCCTTCCTTGCGTGCGAGGCAAAGGGTGGGATTTGGCTAATTGGGGTTTCTGTCATGCATCGCCGTTTTTTCTTGGCAGGCGCGCTTGGCGCGTGGTGCTTACCGTTTGGCGCAAGCGCCCAAAGCACGAGCCCGGGCGCGCCGCCAAACACATCTTCGGGCGGGGCGCCGGTTGCGGCGCCTGGGGTGAGTGTCGGGCCACAGCGCTCCGCGCAAATCGAACCGCAGAACGTGCTTGAATACGCGTTCCTCGCGGCGATGGGCAGCGAAGCGTTGCGCCCCGCGTTCCGGCGGCAATTTCTGGATAGCCGCGTGGTGCTGGCGCTGGCTTCGAGCGCGCCCGACGCACCCCC
>DPWD01000157.1 GCA_003526465.1 Hyphomonadaceae bacterium | reverse complement strand
TCGCGCGGCCGTCTCGCGCTACGCCGCGCAGCTCGGCGTGCCCGCAGGCGACGCGCTTGCGTCGATAGGGGCCCGGCGTTTGGCCTTCCACGCGCTGTCCCTCGACGAGCACGGTGTTCCTATCCCTATTCTGCATTCCGACGAAAGCTTTGCATTATTGTTCGGCTCGCCGCCGGCGGAGAGTGTCGATATGGCCGTCGCCGCTACAATGCGGCCTTTTCCGGCTGGATTGCTGACCGATGTTGGCCTCCTGGTCGCCAATCCGGTATTCGCCGATGACGATGCGCAATCGCGGTTCACTAAAAATCACTATCACGGCGCGGTCGTTTGGTCATGGCAGCAAGCGATGCTCGCCGCNNGGCTATGAACATCAACTTGCGCGCACCGATCTGCCCGCGGGGACGCGCCAGCGCTTGATCGCGGCGCAAACTTCGTTGTGGCGCGTCATTGCGCAATCGCGCGCGGTCCGGAGTTCGGAGCTTTGGTCGTGGGATTATCGAGAAGGGCGATACTTTGTCGCGCCGTTCGGCTCATCGAGCGGCGATGTCGATGAGTCGAATGCCGCACAACTTTGGAGCACGGTCTATCTTTCCGTTCAGCCGCCGCGCTGAAAGAGGAGGCATCGTTGAACACTTCGCGCATCAGCAAGGTCGTCATCCTTGGCGGCGGCACCGCAGGGTGGATGACAGCGGCCGCGCTGGCCAAGCTCTTTGCTCTCCGGATCAAGGTCGCATTGGTCGAATCCGACGATATCGGGACCATCGGCGTCGGCGAGGCGACGATACCCACGATCCACTGGTTCAATGAGTTGATCGGGCTGAACGAGGCCGAGTTCATGCTCGCCACCAAGGCGAGCTTCAAGCTGGGCATCGAATTCATCGATTGGACCGCGCCTAATCATCGCTACTTCCATCCTTTCGGCCAACTTGGCATCGCGCTCACGGGGGTGTCCTTTCACCACCGTTGGCTGAAGGCGCGACGCGAAGGGCCAACGCGCGTTCTGTCTGCTTATTCGCTTGCGACACAGCTCGCTCTCGCCGGTCGGTTCGCCAAACCCGTGCAAGATCCAAAGTCGATCCTGTCGACCCTGGGCTATGCCTATCACTTCGACGCGGGGCTTTATGCGCGCCATCTGAGGACCCTTTCGGAGGCGCAAGGCGTCGTGCGCCACGAAGGCAAGGTGGTGCGGATCGAACAGGATCCCGAGACGGGCTTCGTAACGGCGCTATCGACCGACCGCGGCGAGCGCCTGGAAGGCGAACTGTTCATCGACTGCTCGGGATTTCGCGCGCTGCTGATCGAGGACCTTTTCAAAGCCGGGTTCGATGACTGGTCCCATTGGCTCCCGTGCGACCGGGCGGTCGCGGTTCCTTGCGCGCGCGGCGACGACATCACCCCCTACACGCGTTCGACCGCTCGGGCCGCGGGTTGGCAATGGCGCATCCCGCTGCGCCACCGCACGGGAAATGGCTATGTCTACAGCAGCAGCTTCACCGATGACGAGGCAGCAGCCGAGATGTTGCTTGCCAATCTCGACGGCGAGGCGCTCGCCGATCCGCGCTTCCTTCGTTTCACGGCGGGGCGGCGGCGCAAGACCTGGGACCGCAATGTGGTTGCGATCGGCTTGTCCGCGGGTTTCCTTGAGCCGCTCGAATCGACCAGCATCCACCTGATCCAGAGCGGTATCGCCAAGCTGCTGGCGCTGTTTCCCAATCGCGACTGCGACCCTGGTCTGGCCGCGCAATTCAATCGCTTGTTCGCCCTCGACATGGACAACATCAAGGACTTCTTGATCCTGCATTACCACGCGACCAGCGGCAAGACAGAGCCATTATGGGAACACTGCCGCCACATGATGCTGCCCGACAGCCTGATAGAAAGGGAAGCGCAGTTTCGAAGGTCGGGGCGCCTGCTGCTGGGGACCGACGACCTGTTCAAGGAAGCCAGCTGGCTTGCTGTCCTCGACGGACAGGGCATCGAGGCCGGCGACTATAACCCGCTCGCCGACCTGCTCGATTCGCGCACCAACCTGGCGCAGCTCGAACAGATCGAACAGGTCATCGCGCGCGCCGTGCCGACGCTTCCTGTACATGAGCAGGCGATCGTTGCGTTGACCGGCGAGCGCGCGGATGCCGCCGCAGCGGCGGGCTCTCGCCCAGCGCCATGACCGGCCCGGCGATCAGCGTTGCAACTATCGGACGCGAGTCCGAGCCCGTGGTCACCATCGAGGATTTCGCCCCCGACCCACACGGCTTGCGCCGCCTCGCCTCAGGCGCCGATTTCGCGCCTGACGATCTTCACTATCCGGGCGTCAAAGCCACGGTGGCGAAGGATTATTTCGAGGCGTTACAGCCGATCATCGCGACGGTGTTGTACGACGTCTTCGGATTTCGTCGGGGCGCGAGCGTGCTGGCTGCAACCTATTCGCTCGTCACGACCTCGCCGCACCTGCTCTCGGTGGAGCAGCGAATGCCCCATGTCGATGCGATCGAACCGGGCAGGATGGCGATCCTGCATTACCTGGCATTGGAGGATGGCGATGGCACCGGTTTCTATCGCCATCGGAGCACGGGTTTCGAGACCATCACACCCGAGCGCGGAGCGGCTTATTTCGCGAGCCTCAACGCCGATATCGCGGCGCATGGTCCCCCTCCCCAAGCCTATATCAACGGCGATACCGCGCTATTCGAGCGCACCGCGCATATCGAAGGCCGATTCAACCGCGCGCTGATCTATCGAGGCCGATTGCTGCACAGCGGCGCGATCAGCGTTGGCCGCGAGCTGCCGGCCGATGCGCTGACGGGGCGATTGACAATCGCCAGCTTCCTCGCCGCGCAATAAGTCAGCGGGCAGTGGACCAGTTTGGGCGATGATGATGATGATGGCGGTACGCCCCGCCGAGAGCGGCCTGATCGCCTCGAAACGCCGCTTGGCGCTCATCTCAGTAACGTGTCGTCAGGGCTGTCAGCCGCTCGGGCGATATCTCGACAAGGTAGGCCTCAAGCATGCGATCCGCACCCACGACAATGAGGAGGCCAAGCACAACGAGCCCCCAACCCAGCCCGTACGTCCGACCGCCCCTGATTCGCACATGCGGTCGCGCAAGCGCTTGAGTGCTCCCGCCGACGCATAGCCGAGCGCTACCATCATGGAGGCGGCGCCGAGACCGAACGTCAGCATGACAACGACAACTTGCATCAGATCCCAAGTCCCACCCTTGCGCGACAAGCAGCGAAGCGGCGCCAAGCGTCGGTTCGAGCATGGGCTCCAGACAGCCCCCAGCAACACGCCGAGGCCTGCCTGTCAGTCCAGTCCCGCTGGCCGGGGCCATGTGCTTGCTGAGGCGTTCGCCGTCTCGCCGGCTACGAGCGCCTTTCCGGTGTTCGCGCCGCTCGCGGTTGGCGCAGCCTTATGCTGCATCGCGCATTTTCGCGAATGTGTTTCAGCCCTCTTTCAAGTTGATCGGCAAACGCGTCAGGGCGCCCGTGTCTGCAAGCGCTACAGCGCGCTGAAAAGTCCGTGCAATCGGCTGCTTGGGAGGGAGGGCTTTTCAACGACTTGATCGGGCTAAACGACGCGGACTTTATGCTCGCTACGGCGAGCTTTAAGCTTGGCATCGAGTTCGTCGATTGGACCTCTGCTTGCGCGCCCTATACTCTGAGCGCAACGCGCTCGATTAGTCCGTTTTCGTCGATGGCGCCGGCGCCGGCGCCGAACGTCAAGCTCGCGCCGCCGAGTCTGCGCGTGATGAACGCGTCTGCGGCTGCGTTCGGCCCGCGACGCAGCAACACAGCGCCGGCCAAAGCAAGCGCTAGACGTTCCA
>DPWD01000052.1 GCA_003526465.1 Hyphomonadaceae bacterium | reverse complement strand
CGGGCCGCGGCCGGGCGAACCGCGCGGGCGGATCGTGTTTCGCTCCGACGACGCCGGTTTCGCCGTTCGCGCTTTGACTGGCGCTGAAAATGTCGTCGGGGGCGCCGCCAGCGCCGAGGGCGAGTGGCGCGCGGGGCAGGGGCGCTTCGAGGTAAGCCTGCGTGACTTCCAAGTCGTGCGCTTGCCGGCGATGGCGCAGATGCTGTCCTCGGTTGGCTCGCTGCGCGGCATGGTGGAAACGCTTAACGGGGACGGCATCGGCTTCTCGCAACTGGAAGCGCAGATGACCTACGCCAATGACCGCGTGGATTTCACTGAGGGCGCCATGCGCGGCCCTGCGCTCGGTTTGACTGGTTCGGGCGGCTACGACATTCGCCGCGACAATCTGGAAATCCGCGGCGTCGTCGCGCCCTCGCCGATGCTCAACCTCTCCATGCTTGGCGAAGTGCCGGTTATCGGCGATCTGCTGGTTTCGCGCCGGGGCGAAGGCGTGTTTGGCATGACCTATTCGATCAACGGGCGCGCGGGCGAGCCTCGCGTCGGGGTCAATCCAGCCTCGGCGCTTACCCCTGGCATCTTGCGGCGCATCTTCGAAGCGCCGCCCAGCGCTCGCCCGCCTGCGCCTTCGGGGGCGGGAGGCGGGACCGAAAACGTTGCGCCGGAAGCGCGCGCGGCCGCGGTTGAACAACCGGCGCTGCCCTAGGTCTTACTCTCCACTTCGTACTTCGGCAGATCGGCGCGCAGCGTTTCGTACAGGCGCTCGACGAAACGTTCGGGACTATCATCCACGAAATCGTCGAAATAGGCGTCGAGATTGCTCTCGAACACGTACTCGCCGTCCTCGGCGAAGATGAAGCCCAGTTCCTCGTCGCTCTCGACATGGAGAACGACGATGTGGGTCTCCTCATCGTCGTCGTCGCCGAGCGTAAACGCCAGGCGGCGCGAGCGGATTTGGCGCTCCAGGATTGGCGCCAGCGCCTGCAATGCGGCAAGATCGTCGAAAGCTTCGTCCTCGGTGAGCGAGGCTTCCAGCCGCTTGCGCGCGTCGTCGACCTCGGCGTCGAAATCGCCCGCCGGCGGGTTCTGCGGTTTCTTCGCCATTACGCCGCTTCCAGGAGGCTCTGGAACACGGCAGCGCCGCCGGTGCGCCCAAGCACGGGGTCGCTGGCGCGTTCTGGGTGGGGCATCATGCCCATCACATTGCCGCGCTCGTTGACGATGCCGGCAATATCGCGGGCCGAGCCGTTCGGGTTGTCGAGATAACGGAACACCACGCGGCCTTCGTTCTCGATCCGGTCGAGCGTGTCTTCGTCGGCGACAAAGCGACCGTCGCCGTGCGCTATGGGAATTTCCGTCTCCCGCGCTTCACGATACGCGCGGGTGAAGGCGGTATTGCAGTTGGCGATGGCGAGCGGCACGTCCTTGCAGGCAAACTTGAGCCCCGCGTTGCGCGCCAAGGCGCCCGCCAGGAGCCGCGTCTCGGTGAGCACCTGAAAGCCGTTGCAGATGCCCAACACCAACCCGCCGCGTTCCGCATGCGCAATGACTGCGCGCACCACCGGGCTCTTCGCCGCCATGGCGCCGGAGCGGAGATAGTCGCCGTAGGAAAAGCCGCCCGGCAGCACCACCAGATCGACACCCTCGGGCAGGGCGGTCTCCTTGTGCCAGAGCATGTGCGCGGGCCGCCCGCTCACGCGTTCGAGCGCGCGGGCGGCGTCGCGGTCGCAATTGGACCCCGGAAACACGATCACGGCTGATTTCATGGGCCTTATCTAGTTCGTCTGGTGATTCCGGCCAAGGGTGCTGCTATGACACGGACCCATGCCGACTATCGTCATCATCGCAGCGTTAGGGTCGATTGTGGCGACCGCCCTGCTGACCTGGGTGTTCTGGCGCATGAACCGACCCGGCGGCGAGTAGGGGAGAATTGTCTATGCTGACGCGGAGCCTGTTGGGCGCGGCCATGGCTGCGGCATTGTGCGCATGCGGCGGCGAGCCCTCCAACCAGGGCGCCGGTAGCGAGGTCATTCAGGTCGACGGTTCTTCCACCGTGTTTCCGATCTCTGAAGCCGCGGCCGAGCAATTCGGCGTTTCGCAAACCGGGACCGCGCGTGTCGCGGTTGGCGAAAGCGGCACCGGCGGGGGTTTCCGCAAATTCTGCCGCGGCGAGACCCAAGTGCAGGGCGCTTCCCGTCCGATCCTGGCTGAGGAGATGCAGGCCTGTGCGGCAACTGGGGTGGCTTATGTGGAAGCGCCCATTGCTTTCGATGGGCTCACTGTTGTCGTCCACCCCTCGAACGCTCTCTCCAACATCAGCATGGCAGAACTGCGCCGAACCTGGTCGCCTGCCGCGCAGGGCGCGGTGACGAATTGGCGCCAAATCAATCCGCACTGGCCTGACCTTGGCTTGCAATTGTTCGGCGCGGGCACTGCTTCTGGCACTTTCGATTATTTCACTGAAGCGGTGGTCGGTAGGGCAAAATCCTCGCGCACGGATTATACGCCGACCGAGGATGACAACGTCACCGTCACCGGCGTCGCCGGCAATCCCGGCGCGATGGGCTATTTCGGGTATGCCTATTTCGACCAGAACCGCGCGCGGGTGAAGGCGTTGTCCATTAATGGCGTCGCGCCATCGCCGGAGAGTATCGCCGATGGCAGCTATCCTCTGTCGCGGCCGCTGTTTGTGTATTTTAACGCCGAGGCTCTGCGGCGTCCGCAGGTGCAGCGCTTCGCGCAATATCTGCTCGCCAACGCCGCGCGGATCGCGCCCGCGGTCGGCTATGTGGCGCTGCCCGAGCGCGCCTACGCGACGTACGCGGAGCGAGCCCGCACGCGCCAGACCGGCACGGCTTTCGGCGGCAAACAGGACATCGGCGCGAGCATCGAAGAAGTGCTCGCTCGCCCGCTGGCGGCTGGGGAGTAGAGCGCTATCCCGCGATCTCGACGCGGTAGCTTTCGATCACGGTGTTGGCGAGCAGGGTCTCGCACATCTCGCGTACTTCGGCTTCGGCGGTGTCGGGATCGAGATTGCCGTCAAGCTGGATTTCGATGCGTTTGCCAATGCGCGCGTCTTCGACGCCGGAAAATCCGAGCTCCTTCAGGGCGCCGGCGACCGCCTTGCCCTGCACGTCCAGAACGCCGGGCTTGAGCCCCACGGTCACGATCGCTTTCATGTACAGCCCCTTCACATCTTTCCCAGCGTATCCTCCCTCGCCCCCGAAGGAGTGTCACGCGCCCATTACAGCGTTGTGACCATAGTTTAATGGACGCTCTCGCCGCCGCCGCCGGCTGCGGCTTGTTTGACGATGCCCAAGCGGCGGGCGACTTCCACATAAGCCTCGGTGACATTGCCGAGATCGCGGCGGAAACGGTCTTTGTCCATTTTCTCGTTGGTCTGCACATCCCACAGCCGAGCAGAATCAGGGCTGATCTCGTCGGCGATCACCGTGCGCACCATGTCGCCTTCGTAGAGCCGGCCGAACTCGAGCTTGAAATCCACCAGCTTGATGCCGACTGCGCCGAACATGCCGAACATGTAATCGTTGACCCTCAGGGTCAGCGCCATGATGTCGTCGATATCCTGCGTGCTCGCCCAATTGAACGCGGTGATGTGTTCCTCCGCCACCATCGGATCGCCGAGCGCATCGTTTTTGTAGTAGAATTCGATGATCGAGCGCGGCAGCGGCGTTCCTTCCTCGATGCCGAGGCGCGTAGAGAGCGAACCCGCCGCCACGTTGCGGCACACCACCTCGAGCGGAATGATCTCGACCTCGCGCACCAATTGTTCGCGCATGTTCATGGTCTTGATGTAGTGGGTGGGCACGCCGATCGCGTTCAGGTTCGTCATGATGAACCCGGAAATCTGGTTGTTGATGACGCCCTTGCCCTCAAGGATCGCCTTTTTCTGCGCATTGAAGGCAGTGGCGTCGTCCTTGAAGTACTGGATGAGCGTCCCCGGCTCCGGCCCCTCGTAGAGGATCTTGGCCTTGCCTTCGTAGATTTTCTTGCGACGGGACATTGGGGGGCTCCTCCCCGATGGGCGCTGGTGAGCGTCCTGGAACGGCAATTGGGTTGGAATCACCCGCTTCAGCGTTCGATGAACAGAACTTAGGGGAGAAGCGGTCTCGCCACAATTAGCGGCGCTGCAACCGAGCGCGGTTGAACGGGGCCGACCTTGCCCCTATTCATTGGCGGAGCCCAACGGAGCTACGCCCAAATGAGCCAGTTCGACGATCGTCAGCGCGCTGAAGAGAAGAAATATCAATTAGATCAAGAGCTTGAGTTCAAAGCCCAGGCGCGGCGCGCGAAGCTCACCGGGCTTTGGGCCGCCGGTCACATGGGCCTCTCGGGCGAAGCCGCGGCTGACTACGCCAAATCGGTTGTGGTCGCCGATCTGGAAGAAGCGGGGGAAGAGGACGTTTTCCGCAAGATCCGCTCCGACCTGGACATGCACGCCGTTCAGCTCTCGGATCACCAGATCCGCGCCAAGATGGAGGAATTCCTCGCCGAGGCCCGCGCGCAGGTGAAGGCGGGAGTGTAGCGGCGGCCGATTACGGGCTCGGTTCGCCCAGCACGTAATTGGCGAAGCGGTCGGCAAGTGCGAATACCGCGGCAGCATCCACGGGCGCGTCGCGCTTGTGCAGGTGCGCCATCAGGGCCTGCTCGAGCGCGAAGCGCCGCACGTCGATCACGACATCTTCGTCCCATACTTCGTCGTCGTCGAATTCTTCGCTCATCCGAGGCTCCCTTGCGGCGCCAGTGGTTAGCCGATTCCCCCGAAGACGCGTGTGAAAATCTCGTCAACCCGGGCAAAGTGGTGCGCTTCGTCGAAGCACGCCGCGAGTGTTTCGGGGGCGAGCTTCCCGGTGATGGCGGGATCGGCGCGCAATTTGTCGAGCAGAGCGGTGGCCGCGCGAGGCGCGGGGCTCTGCCACACCGCCATGGCGCTCTTCTGCACGAGGCGATAGGCGTCCTCGCGGCTAACCCCCGCTTGTGTCAGCGCCAACATGACGCGCTGTGAATTGTGCAATCCGCCAAGCAAAGCGAGGTTGCGCGCCATGTTCTCAGGGTAGACAACCAACTTCTCGATCACGCCCGCCATGCGGTGCAGCGCGAAATCGAGGTGGATGGTGGCGTCTGGGCCGATGCCGCGTTCGACGCTCGAGTGGGAGATATCGCGCTCGTGCCACAGTGCGACGTTTTCCAACGCCGGCGTCACCGCCGAACGGACGAGGCGCGCCAGCCCGCAGAGATTTTCCGTCAGCACCGGGTTGCGCTTGTGCGGCATCGCCGAGGAGCCTTTCTGCCCCGGCTCGAAATATTCCTCCGCCTCTAGCACTTCGGTGCGCTGCAAGTGCCGCACCTCGGTGGCGAGACGTTCGATGCCCGCCGCGACCACGCCGAGTGCTGCAAAAAAGGCAGCGTGTCGGTCGCGCGGGATTATTTGTGTGGAAACCGGCTCAGCCGCCAGGCCAAGTTTCGCCGCGACATATTCCTCCACGCGCGGATCGATCTGCGCGAAAGTGCCGACCGCTCCCGATATCGCGCAGGTCGCAATCTCCGCGCGGGCTGTGCGCAGGCGCACGAGGTTGCGCGCGAACTCGGCATAGTGGCCCGCGAGTTTCAGCCCGAACGTGGTGGGTTCAGCATGGATGCCGTGGCTGCGGCCGATGCACGGTGTGTGTCTGTGCTCGATGGCGCGGCTCTTCAGCGCCGCTATCACGCGCTCACACCCGGCGATCAGCAGGTCGCTGGCGCGAGCGAGTTGCACCGAGAGGCAGGTGTCGAGCACATCCGAAGAGGTCATGCCTTGATGGGCAAAACGAGCCTCGGGACCGACATGCTCGGCGACATTGGTGAGAAAGGCGATGACGTCGTGCTTCACCTCGCGCTCGATCTCGTCGATGCGCGCGACGTCGAACTTGGCTTTGGCGCGGTAGGCTTGGACCGCATCCTTGGGGATGGTCCCCAATTCGCCCATCGCCTCCATCGCCAGTGTTTCGATTTCGAGCCAGATCGCGTAGCGACTCTCGGGCGACCAGATGGCGCTCATCTCATGGCGTGCGTAACGGGAGATCATGCCGGTAGCCGCTCGTCACAGCCTACCCATCCCCGGATGAATGCGCA
>DPWD01000095.1 GCA_003526465.1 Hyphomonadaceae bacterium | reverse complement strand
GAAAATTATGTTGCGGCGAATCCCGTCGCGCCGATCGGAAAGACCGCGTCGCGAAGCGCCGCAACATAACCGGCGACGCAACATAATCCGTCTTATGTGCAATTGCACATAAGACGGACGCGGCGACGGGCGAACATGGCGATCTTCTTGATCTCATCGCCGCATCCTGTCGCCTCGCAAGACATCACGACGCGTGCGCTGTGGCGCAGCGCTTTCTTGGCGACCTGCCTGAAAGGCATGCCAACCTCATAAAATCGCGACAGCCGAATTCCGTGCTGCAGGCGCAACGCCTGTTCGCCGCCTCCGCTCCAATCACGGGCACGCTCGCCGAGCGCTATCTCGCGTCGCGCGGGATTGACGATGGCGCGAATATCGCCGCGCTCCGCTTTCATCCACGCTGCTTCTATTGGCCTGACGAGGATGCGCCGAAGCAGAGCTTCCCCGCCATGATTGCGCGCGTCACAGATGCGGACGGCGCCATTACCGGCGTGCATCGCACTTGGCTTCATTCTGGGCTTCATTCTGGGCTTCGTCCTGGCGGCGCCCCCGCGCAACCGTCCGTCATGGATCGGCGCGCCATGGGCTTCCTACTCGGCCATGGCGTACGCTTTGGCGAAAACTGCGATGTCGCTGTCGCCGGCGAGGGCGTGGAGACCACGCTCTCACTGCGCTGCGCCCTGCCAACGCTGCCGCTCATCGCAGCACTCTCCGCCTCGCATCTTGGCGCGCTTCTATTTCCGGCGGGCCTGCGCCGGCTCTACGTCGCGCAGGACGACGACGCTGCCGGCGATCACGCCTTCGCGCGCCTGTCCGAACGCGGCGGCGAAACCGGCGTCGAAATCATCGGGCTCCGCCCTGCGCGTGACGATTTCAATTCAGACCTCCGCGATCTTGGACCCGATCATCTGCGCCGGATTGTGCGTGCACAGCTCGCAGCCGCCGATGCAAACGCGTTCGCTGTCGGATGATGCGCAGCACCCGCGCCTGCGTCGTCGCACAGGTTCGGTGACGCCTCCCGAACTGACCACGCGCCCCCTGGCCTTCTTAGAAGGCGATCAGACGGCGCCGCCGCCGGACCGGCAACGGCTCTGGCCGGCTATTTTCCGCCGCCGGGCTTTAGAGCCCGGCTTTGCATCGCGAAACAAAATAGCCGCCCGTCGCCGTCCTCCGCATGCGCTCCGGCCGCGGGGGGCGCCCCCGCGGTTCTGGCCCGGCTTGGGGCGCCGTGGAGCGATCGCCTGCGAAGGCCGCGATCGGCGCTTAGTCTTCGCCGGAGACTTCACCGCCATGCCCCTCGACCACGACGACGCTTACGAGCCAGCGCACGCATCCTCTTCAACGGCCGACGTCTTTGAGGCGATCGAACTCTACGGCTACCGGCCGCGCCATGACGAGCCAGACGCGCGCCCAGTTCCGGACACCGAGCGCGCCGCCGGCGCTATCGCCGACATCTTCGACGCCCATATTGCCACTTTGAGCGATACCTGCCTCGAACCAGACCTTGAAGGCCTGCTCTGGGGCCAGGTCGACCTCTTCCATCGCGCCGTCGATCGCGTCGCACGGCGGCTCGACGACAACGAACAGGCGCAGCGACGCAGCCAGAACGATCAGGATGGCTCGGAGATCCGCTCCGTCGAGCTTGAAGCATTACTCTCCGACGGCGCCGTTCTGATCGAACGCCGCAACTTCCTCGAAGCCATGCGCGACACCGCAGCCGACCTTTACGAGCGCCATGTCGGCGCGCCCTGGCGGCCGCGCGCGCGCTCCATGCTCAATCATCGAGCCATGACCGCGGCGCTCATCGACAGCCGCGACTTCATCAACGCCAAGCGCTGGGCCGACAAGCAGCTGCTGACGCCGCCGGGCACGAAAATCCTCTTCAGCAGCGGCGACAAGTTCAACGATGTCGACGCGATCTGGCGCCTTCTCGATCAGGTCCGCGCCAAATATCCTGACATGGTGCTGCTGCACACGGCCGGCAAAACCGGCGGCGACCACATCGCCGAACTCTGGGCCGCGCATCGCAACGCGACCACCGTGCCGCTCAATCCAGATTGGCGCAAATACTCACGCGCACAAGCGCCGTTCAAGCGCAACGATTCCGCGCTCGCGCTCATGCCACAGGTCGTCATCACCTTTCCCGGCGGCGGCATCCAAGCCAACCTCTATGACAAAGCCCGGGCGATGGGCATTCGCACATGGGACTACGAGCGGGAAAAGGCCAAGTCCGAAGTCCGCAATTCCGCCGCGCCGCAGCCGCGTGAGTGACTGCACGGGCGCCCGCGACGCGCGCTCATTCTCGCCCCGCTGGCGACAACGTCTCACCGCTGCGCGTCCAGCCTCATGCGGCCTCGATAAGATCGGGCCGCTTGGCGGCGACGCGTTTCAATTCGTGCGCCGAGACCGCGTTATCGGCGCCGCATTCTACGCAGCGAAACGCGAACGCGCCGATGACCGGAGGCGGCACATGCGCGAGAAAGAGCGCATTCGCGCTGCCGCATCGCCGACAAGCGCAGACGAGCGCGCCATCTTTGGTTTGTGTTTGCCGCAGGGCCATCCCCTCATGCCGCTCGCGTAACTAACCATCGTCCGCGGTCTGGCGACAAGTCCTGCGCGACCAGCATGACCGAGATGCAATGCGGTTGCCCCACGCTGCTCACGCATCTGAACGCGCCCGACGCTGCCGCCGTGGCGTGTCAGCTCCGCGCCGGATACAGCCGCGCGCGGCCGCGCCCACGTCTCACAAACTGTGCCGCCGCCAGGCATCTCCCCTGTCGTGTGGGCCTGCCCCCGCGCCATGACGGGCCTCTTGCCAATGGCGACTCTGGCCGAACGACGGCTTCGCCTCGACGGGCTCATGGCGCAACGGCGTGGGCCACGACTTTCTTCCCCTGCCGCGCTCACGCGCGTCATTCCTCGCGCAACAATAAAGTCGCCGCCACGCCGTCCTTCGCTGACGCTCCGGCCCCTTCGGGATGCGCCGCCCGTGCGCCTTCGGCCCTGTCGGTCGCCATCGAGGCCGCGATGGCGCGGCGTTCGACCACACGACAGGAGGTCTTCCCATGGCGAATATCGGCACATTCAAGAAATCCGGCGGCGAGCTCGTCGGCGAAATCGTCACCCTCGGCGTCCAGGCCAAAGGCGTGCGCATCGTCGCGGAATCCGAACGCATGAGCGAAGCGGCGCCGAGTCATCGCATCTTCGTCGGCCGCGCCGAGATCGGCGCGGCCTGGGCCAAGCGCTCAAGCGAAGGCCGCGACTATCTTTCGCTCAAGCTCGACGATCCGAGCTTCATGGCGCCCATCTACGCCAACCTCTTCGAGGAAGATGATGGCGAGACACATGCGCTGATCTGGTCGCGCAACCGTAAGACCAATGGCGATTGATCGCTCATGCGGCGCCCGGCGGACCGGGCGCCGCATCCTCTCCAAGAGCGTTCCGACACGGCGGGCGTGCCAACGTCGAGGGTTCTGTTTTCTCCTCTTCGAAGACCACCAGCCTACGGCGGCGGGCCGCTCGCCTCCAGGCCAAGCAAGTCGCCTTCGGCGAGCCTGGACCCGAGCGGCCCGCCGCCGTCTCGACCTCTCGTCTTCAACAGAGGAGAGTTCGATGCTTACGATCCACGATCAAATCGACCAGCTCACCCGCGAGATTCGCGACGTCGTGCTGACCGACGCCGAGCGCGCTGCGGCGCACGCAACTCTGACGCTGCTCAGTGCCGAGCAAGCGAAACTCGACGCTGCGTTTGACGCTGATCTCGCCGCTTATGCGCCGCCTGATTGAGGCGGCGCGAGCGGGAATTCCGTGCCGCGGCGCGGCAGGCTTCGTTGTGCGGCGGCGGCCCATACTTGCCTCCGCCGCACAACACGAGCATGAACGCTAAGCCCAGAGCAATCGTCCGCCCGTCATGCTGTTGGTGCTCAACGGCCCCTCATGATCAGCATGATCTGGCAAAGGATGGAGCGCGTGCTGGGGCTTTCAGCGCCAGGCGCCGCAGCAGAGCGCCTCATCCTAAGCGGCGGCGTATGCGCATTCATCGGCGCGGCCGCCGCTAGGCGCCGCGCAGATTGTGGTCGTGCCCGTGTTGATGGACATGGTGACCATGATCGCTGCCGCACGAGCCTCGCTGCCAACGCGACCATCGTCCCAATCCCAGAAGGCGGCCCTCCATCCGGCTCGGACAGCTCCACACGCGCCCTGCGGCGGTCCAGTCAGCTCGGGTCACAGGGCGCAGTTTCTGCGTTCGTTCTGTGAGGGCCCCCGTTGTCAGACTGAGGACGGCATGATATCAATGCTCCCATTGCTATCATCAGGGGCAGCCATGTCGACGAATCTTCATGTGCGCAATCTCGACGACGAGCTGGTCGCCCGCCTGAAGCGGCGCGCCGCGCGGCATGGCCGCTCGACGGAAGCCGAGCACCGTGAGATTCTGCGCCAGGCGCTGAGCGTCGAACCCGAACCCTCGTTCGAGGAGCTGGCCGCTCAATTGCGCAAGCTGACCGCGGATCGCCAACAGACCCCCTCTGAAGATTTGTTGCGGGAAGGACGCGACGAGCGGTGACGGTCCTCGTTATCGACGCCAGCATTGCGGTCAAATGGGTGGTCCAAGAACCGGGGACGCCGGAGGCGCTGGCGCTGCGCAAAGCCACACTGGCCGCGCCTGACTTGCTCGTCCCCGAGTGCGCCAACATCCTCTGGAAGAAACACAGGCTGGGCCAATTGACAGCCGCTGAAGCAACGGCCGCGGCGCAATTGCTGGAGCGGGCCGATATCGAACTCGCGCCTATGCGCGCGCTCCTTCATACTGCAACGGCGCTGGCGATCGAACTCGACCATCCTGCCTATGATTGCCTCTATATCGCCCTTGCGCTCGAGAAGGGCTGCGCTTTCGCCACCGCCGATCAAAGGCTCTTGCGCAAGGCGCAGCAGAGTCCGCGCCAGGATGTGGCGGCGATGATCCTTGACCTTCAGCAGGCAGCCGCTTCGCTCTGAGCGCTTGCTTTGCATGCGAAGCAGTAGATTCAGCGCAAACCCCATGACGGAGTCCCGCCCGCAAGCCCCATGCTGCGCGGCCAACGCCGTTGCAGTCTCTTTGGTTGTTCTTTGCTTTGGGCGACCGCCGGCTGGCGCCGGCGCCGGGCTGTTGTGCTGCGCACCGAGCCCTGCGGTCTCGGCCCTGCGGGCGGCCATCCCTGTCGCGACACCCCCACTCCCGCGCTGCTGGCTCGCCAGCAGCGCTACGCCGCTTGCCGACCAGCCAGCAGGATGGCGATGCGTTCGATCTGGTCGGCCTTGACCCAGGCCGCACACAGGTCCGCCGACGGCGGACGAAACAAAGTAATCCTGTTCCGATCTGGAGACTCCATGGCCCAGGCCACCGCGTCGGCCAGCGACCAGACATCTCGCGGTGCTGGCGGGCTGGCGACCCAGACGGTGACTTTGTCTGCCGCCACCGCCAACTCGTCGTCAGGAATCATTGAACCGCGCATGCAACGAGCGTTTGCTCGGAGCATTACCCAGTCGTTAACGCCTGGCGTTCCCCTCTAGTGACGAACGATGTGGCGCTGGCGCGTGACGCCGAGAGTGGGGTCCCCACGCCAAATGGGCAGCGGGACGTAATCCCTCAAACCGCTAACGGCGATAGCATCGGTGACAAACACCCCGTGCCCAGCCGCCGCGAGCTTGCCGCCGCCATCGGCCGTCAGCAACACACCAACGCGCTCGCCGTTGCCAGGGTCTGACCATTCGAGCCAGGTCTCGCTCGCCAGCGCAAGGGCGGCGTGACGCACCCGTTCGACGCTTTCCGCGTCGGCCAATTCGGCCGCGACACACGCCGCATCGGGCGCGAAAACGTAACGCTGAGCGCGCTTCAGTTCGCCCAGTTCGGAAAGGGCGCAAAGTGAAGGTGGGACAGCAACATCAGGAAACAACAACGACTGATGATCAGGAAGGAGGGGCTGGGAGCAAAAACGGGAACGAAGCGCAAGATAAAAGGGAGTTCGTCTGGTTGCGCGTTTTTCCCTTGATTCATATGGTCAATCGCGCAAGCTCGAAGAGGAAGTTGTGCTGCACGGTGCAGCACAAGAAAACTCGCTTCGATGCTCACGCGCGATCTCCTGCACCAAGGCTATGCAGCCGCGATTGCGGATGATCGTCTGCGCGTCGCATTGCCAAATCGTTTACGGCCTGACGCGCGCCACGACGTACGCACGAGCCTGATCAGGGGGCTTGGCGTTGCGCGTCAGTTCGCGCGCGGCATGCGCGCCGGATCGCTGCGCAATGGCAGCGCCGGCGCCCGCTCTTTGCCGGTTCAAACCAAGCAGCGTGTCATCGTGAAGGCTCACGTTGCCCGGCATGGAATTGCGGCGGCCGCGAAAGCGATGTTGCGGTCACATATCGCCTATTTGGAGAGGAGCGGCGCCGGCGTCGATGGCGAACGGCCGCACCACTTCAATGCCGCGGAAGATCAGCTCGACGCCAAGGCGCACGCGGTAGGCTGGGCCGGTGATCGGCATCATTTCCGCTTCATCATCTCGCCCGAGAACGCCGACCGTATTGCCGACATGCCGGCCTATGTACGCGAGACAATGGCGCGGGTGTCGCGTGACCTAGGCGAACTAGACCTCGACTGGATTGGCGTCGTCCACGCGGACACGGCGCAGACCCATGCCCACGTTCTGGTGCGCGGCAAGCGTGCGGAGGGACGCGACCTCGTCATTCCGCGCGCCTACATTTCCTATGGCTTCCGTGGACGCGCCCAGGAGGTTGCGCAGGAGCTGCTGGGCGACCTGTCGCGCGATGTCGCCGAACGGCGGCTGCATCGCGACGCGCAAAGCGACCGCTGGACGGCGCTCGACCGTGAACTCAAGAGCCTGGCCGATGCCGAACGTGTCATTCCCCATGGAGGCGAGTTGGCGCGCGCCGACTCCTACGGCGCCGTGATGCGCAAACGCATCGCCCATCTCGAGCGATTGCGACTGGCAGAACGGACATTGGCGGGCGTGCGGCTGGCCGCGGACTTCGATCTCAAGCTCCGGCAGATGGATCTCGACCGCGACGTACTCAAGCGGCTGCACGCGCGGATGAAGGCCGGCGCACGCGAGGTGGGCCCGATCGAAGCCGACAGCGTCGCGGGGCGCGTGGTCAGCGCTGGCCATCACGACGAGATTGGACGGGCGCCGTTCGCGATCATTCGCGACCGCAATGGCCGCGAGCATTATGCGGCCCTGCCCG
>DPWD01000099.1:2914-3112 GCA_003526465.1 Hyphomonadaceae bacterium | reverse complement strand
GGGCTGCGCCGCAGACGAACCAGCGCCGAGGGCGCCGCTGCATTAGGCGCGTCCTTCAAGAACATGGCTTTCTCGGCGGCGCGGCGCAGCAAGAGTGCATGCGTGAATTCGCTTTCGCGAACATCGGCATCCATTGCATACGCTGCCGGGACGGCGTTTCCCGCGTTCACCTCGCGCAGCACTTCGCTTGCGAGGAAG
>DPWD01000099.1:0-2833 GCA_003526465.1 Hyphomonadaceae bacterium | reverse complement strand
TCCGTTTTGGTTACCCGCGCTCCAGCGGCGCCAATGCGAACGTGGCCGTAGCCGACAAGCCAACCCCCGCCCGGCAAAGGCGCGGGCGCGGCGCGAAAGCCCTCGAATTTCCGGATCAAAGCGAGACCTCGGGAGGAAACAGAATAGCGCATGATCGTGGCCTTTCGGGCGAAGCAACCCCCCGCGACCCGATCTGAACCGGGCCGCGCGCGAGTTTCCCAAACAGGCAAGTCCGGCGCCAACGACGCGCGCGGATGGTGAAGCGGGGTTAAGCGTGGGGCATACCCTCTCGCTTGCGGAGAGGGTCGCCGCGAANNGCGAAGCGGCGGGGTGAGGGGCGGGCCGACTATCAGGCGCCGGATCGTTTGCACGCCCCTGCCCCTCTCCGCAAGGGAGAGGGGGAGTGCTTCTACTTCTCCCGCACCTCCGCGCCCCCCTCGCGCCCGAGGATCACAGCGCTTGCGAGACCGATGAACAGTCCATGCTCGACCACGCCGGCAATTTGGCTCAGCACCGCCGCGAGCGCATCGGGGTCGGCGATGGATTTGGCGTGCGCGTCGAGAATGTAATTGCCGCCGTCGGTGATAACCGGCTCGTTGGCCTTGCCAGCGACGCGCAGCGTGACTTCATCGCCAGCGCAGCCGGTTTGCTGCAACGCCTCGCGCACGCGCTCGGCGGTCAAGGCAAAACCGAAACGCGTCACTTCCACCGGCAGCGGAAACGCGCCCAGCCGCTCTACCCATTTGCCTTCGTCGGCGATCACCACCATGCGCGCGCTAGCCGCCGCCACGATCTTCTCGCGCAGCAGCGCGCCGCCGCCGCCCTTGATCAGGCGGAATTGAGGGTCGATTTCGTCGGCGCCGTCGACATCGACATCGATGCGGCTGATCTGCGAGATCTCGATCAGCGGCAGGCCCACCTGCTCGGCCAACGCACGCGTCGCTTCCGATGTCGGCACGCCTTTGACTTTCAAGCCATCGCGCACCCGCTCGCCCAGTGCGCGCACGAAATGCGCCGAAGTGGAACCGGTGCCCAGGCCGACGACCATGCCGTCCTCTATGTAGCGCAACGCGGCGATAGCGGCGTTTTGTTTGGCGATGTCGGGGTTCATGTGCCGCTTCCTATGCACTAAGTCGGGCGGGTCCAACCACATGGGACCGGACCAGGCTACGCAGTTGCTGCAGACACTCCGGTGTGACATCGCGCTTCGTGATTATGTGTAATAGTCCAGGCCGTTGCTTCAACAGTATCAACTTGGAATTCTCGATAGCTCCATTAAAGACCGCCCAGGTCACCTCGCCGCTACCTACGTCTGAGCGAACACGCATGCCACGAGCATCGAACTCATAGTCAACCGGCTGCAACGCGCCGGGGGCCTTCCACGATGAACGCGCACCCCACCAATAACAAGGCACGAGCAGGACAATCATGGCCAAAAGGCTGATCACAAATATCCCTGCTGTTGCGGCGATCTGCGCATCGCCACCGTCTTCGCTTGCACCAACGTACATTATTCCCGCATTGATAAGCGGCGGTGCCAGTAGTTGAACCAGAATCCAAGGCGAACGGCTGGCATTGAGCCAGATCGCCGAGCAATAGTCAGCCTTCATGCGCACGACACGTAGACGGACGACATCGCTCGCGCTCATTTCGCCTCCTTCGCCTTCCCCTTCTTATCCCTAAACTTCTTCGCCCACCCCTCCAGCACGTGCTGCCGCCCCCGCGCCACCGCGAGCGCGTCATCCGGCACGTCCTTGGTGATCACCGAGCCCGAGCCAGTGTAGGCGCGGTCGCCCACCTTGACCGGCGCGACCAACGCGGTGTCGGAGCCAATGAAGGCATCCTCGCCGATCGTCGTGCGATATTTGTCGAAGCCGTCGTAATTGCACGTGATCGTGCCGCAGCCGAGGTTCGCGCGCGCGCCGATATCGGCGTCGCCGACATAAGTGAGGTGGCTCGCCTGCGCCTTTGGGCCGAACGTCGCGTTCTTGATTTCAACGAAATTGCCGATCTTGACATTTGGGCCGAGTTTGGTTCCCGGCCGCAACCGCGCGCTCGGTCCCACATTCGCGCCCTCGCCGATCTCGGCGCCTTCGATGTGGCAGAACGCCTTGATGCGCGCGCCCTTGGCTATTCTCACGCCGGGCCCGAAAAATACATTGGGCTCAATCACCACATCATTCGCGATGATTGTATCGTAGCCAAAGAACACGCTGCCCGGATCGATCAGTGTCACGCCCGCTTCCATCGCCGCGGCGCGCGCACGCGCTTGAAACACCGCCTCCGCCGCCGCCAGTTCGGCGCGCGAGTTGACGCCCAGGGCGTCGGCTTCCCCGCCGATGACTACGTGCGTCGCAAAACCAGACGAGCGCGCAAGACCGACCACGTCAGTCAAATAATACTCGCCCTTGGCGTTCTCGTTCTTCACCATGGAGAGCAATTGGAACAGCACGCGCGCGTCGGCGCACATTACGCCGGAATTGCACAGTTTCACCGCGCGCTCGGCCTCGCTCGCGTCCTTGTGCTCGACAATGCGCTCAAGCGCGCCGTCAGCGCCAACGATCAGCCGTCCATAACCTGTCGGGTCGCGCGCCTCGAAGCCCAACACGGCAAGCCCGCCCTTGGCCACGCGCAACGCGAAAATATCCTCGATGCGCTCGCGGGGAACGAACGGCGCGTCGCCATAAAGGACGATGACGTCGCCCTCGAAGCCCGCGAGCGCGGCTTCCGCGGCGCGCACGGCGTGGGCGGTGCCAAGGGGCGGATCCTGGATGGCGGTTGAACCAGACCCTAGCGCCTTGATCGCGTGCTCGCCGACCTGCGGCGCATGCGC
>DPWD01000220.1 GCA_003526465.1 Hyphomonadaceae bacterium | reverse complement strand
GCCGCAGCGGAAGCCGCTGCCGCCGCCGCTGCGGCGCAGCCGCCTCCGCCAGCAGAAGAACCGCGCCGGCGTCGCAACTAAAGCTGCAATCATGGTAAATGCTTGGTTAGCCGCGCGTTTACGTGCAATTCACGACGATGGCTCATGCAGAGGGCCATGCACGGGAGAATACCTAACCACGTAGCGGGCCTTGCCGCGCTCGCCATCGGCGGCGTTTCAGCCATTGCCGCTCCGCTTGCGCTTTTCGTTTTGGCTTTGCTTGGCGCCAACGCGCTTGTGAACGCGCGTCGTGCAAGCATCGCGCCGCTCGTGGGGCCTGTTCTCGGCGCCTTGGTTGCGTATTCGTTCGTTGGAGCGGCCGCGGCCATTGGCGTGTTGTTGGTTTGGCGCGTATTTGCCGATGCGCGCTGGAGCACAGAAAGGGCGCGCGATCTCGCCATGTCCGCTGGCCATCCCGCCGAGGCCAAGCAGCGCGCGCTCGCGCATGCATGGGCGACGCCGCTCTATGGGCTTGCGCTGGTCGCCTTTACCGCGCCGCACATGGTGGCGGGATTTCCGCTCGATCTGCCCCATCTTCCGCTTTGGGTGCTGCTCGCAACAGGCGCTCTCGCGGCCTTATTGGTATTCGACTGGGCGCTGCGCCGCGCCGCCGATTGGCGCCTCGGAGACCTCGCGGCAGCGCCAGCATCGCACCTGCTGTGGCACCACGTTCTGTTCGTGCTCGCTTTCGGACTCACCATCGATGTTTCGGCGGGAATCGTGGCGATGGCGGCGTGGCGGCTCTTGCACGCGGCGCCGCTTCCCTCGCCGCGCCCTCAGGCGAGTTTGACCGCGGTGCCGTAAGCGAGGACTTCGGTGGCCTGGCCTTGGCCGGCGTCGGTAGTTTCGAAACGCAGCCCCACAACAGCATCGGCGCCCAGCGATTGGGCGTGCTGGACCATGCGGTCGAGCGCCTGCTCGCGGCTTTCGGCCAAGAGCTTAGTGTATTCATGCACCTCGCCTCCGACAATCATGCGCAGGCCGGCGACGATGTCGCGGCCAATGAAGCGCGAGCGCACCACGTTGCCGCGCACTAGGCCCAAGTGCTGCGCGACGCTACGGCCGTGCACTTCGAATGTGGTTGAGAGGATCATACAGCGTTCTCCTGGCGCTTGTTCAACTCATCTAGAGTCATTTGACAGGTGGAATTGTCCGCTCGGTGGATATCGGAAAACTCGCTGGGCGCAATGGCCAAGTAAGAGCGCCCGCGATCCTGATGGATTTCAATTGTGCCGGTCACGGAAAAAACAGCGGAGCGTCAGCACGGGCTCGCGCCGCTTGATCGAGCGCAAATCGCCGTCCTGAGAAAAGTGGAAGCGTCAATGATGGGAATTCCGCTTCGCATCAAGGGGTAAGTCAATGCCAAAAACCCTCGGCGCGATTATCGCCGCAGCGAACGCCGTCTTCGTCCTCACGCCTAGCGCGGCGTGGGCGCAAGTGTCGCCAGATCGATACGGCCCGCACATGATGTGGTGGGGAGGTTACGGCATGTTTCTCGGACCGTTGTTCATGATCGTCGGGCTCGCCGTGGCGATTGCGCTCGCGCTCATCTTGGTTCGCTGGTCCGGCGGCGTGCAGGGGCCGACAGCCTCGCCGCCAACCAAGACAGCGCTCGATATCCTCAAGGAGCGTTTTGCGCGCGGAGAAATCGACAAGGCCGAATTTGAGGAGCGCCGAGGCATCCTGGGCGAGTGAGATGCCGGAGGCGCCAGCGCCAGAAATCGACTCGCTCGCTAAAGCCTATCGCCGATGGCGTTCTAGCCCCCTCGGGCGCATCACCGATCGACTGGAGCAAGCGCTTCTCATTGAACTCGCGGGCGCTGCATCGGGGAAAATGTTGCTGGATGTCGGCTGCGGGGACGGCGCGCTCGCCATCGCATTCGCTGGGCGCGGTGCGCTCGTCACTGGCATCGACGCCGACCCAGAGATGCTAGCGCTCGCGCGAGCACGGTCGATCGAACACTCCGCCCCCATGCATCTCTTACTTGGCCGCGTGGAACAACTGCCATTCGCGGACGGGCAGTTCGACATCGTCCTTGCTTCGGCGTTGCTCTGCCTCGTTCCGGATCGCAGGCGAGCCGTCGCTGAAATGGTGCGCGTGCTCAAGCCGGGCGGGCGACTTGTTATCGGCGAACTCGGCGCCTTGAGTCTGTGGAGCCTCATTCGCCGCGCGCGTGGACTGTTCGGCGCCAAACGCTGGCGCGACGCGTATTTCCACACGGCGGCGGAACTGCGGCGGATAATGGCGGACGCCGGCCTTCAAACGCCCGAAATCAGAGGCAGCATCTACTATCCGCCCCTGGCTTACGCCGCCAGATTGATGGCGCCCATAGATCAATGGCTGGGAGGGCGGATGCTGTTCGGGGCGGCGTTCCTGGTCGCGGCGGCGGTGAAGCCGACACTGGATCGCTGAACGCGCCATCGACCGCGCCGCTTGATCGCCATCAAACGTCCGAACGCCTGGTTGCTCTAGAAGGGCCTTTGCATGAAAGCGCTTCTGATCCTGAACGGCCCTCCTTATGGCGATGAGCGGTGCTACAATGCACTTAGGCTCGCGCACGCTCTCCTCAAGCGCGATCCTGACGCTGAACTCACGGTGTTCCTAATGGCGGACGCGGTTGCGGCCGCCAAAGCCAATCAAAAGACGCCGGACGGCTATTACAATGTCGAACGCATGCTGAAGCGCGTGCTCGCTGGCAAGGGCAAGGTCCTGCTCTGCGGAACCTGCATGGACGCACGCGGGATCGCCGAGAGCGAAGTGCTTGCAGGCGCGAAGCGCAGCACGATGGATGAACTCGCCGAGGAGACGATCGCGTCGGACCGCACGCTCGTTTTCTGAAGAGGGCGCAGCAGCGCGTGAAACATGAACCTGGGCACCCTGGAAGTGGTCCGCCGGGCGAGGGTAGAACTCGCACTTTGCGGGTTTTAAGCCCGCTGCCTCTGCCGTTGGGCTACCGGCGCTGGCGCGGAAAGCAGTCCTCCTCCGCCAAGGCTTCGGAGGACATCCCACGCGCGCTTCGCGAGCGTAGGATGGTGCGGATGGCGGGACTTGAACCCGCAACAAGCCGCCTCTCGAATGGCCGCGTCTGCCATTGCGCCACATCCGCGTGGCGGAGCCGGTAGGATTCGAACCTGACGACACCCGAAGGTGCTACGGGGTAGCAACCCGCCGCCTTACCACTCGGCCACGGCTCCAAAACTGGCGGAGGGTGATGGAGTCGAACCATCAACGGTTACGTTGGCCTGGTTTTCGGGACCAGTTGCGCTCCGCAGCGCGCCACCCTCCGCTTGGTCGGCAGGGTTGGATTCAAACCAACGCGCCCCGAAACGGGGATCGGGGCTACAACCCGACGGTTTCGGTCACTCACCCACCTGCCGATTCAGCATGCGCGCGAGCAAGACCACACAGCAGCGCTGTGCAAGCACGCTGCTTGTTCCGTTATCGAGAGATTGGATTGGCCGGCTCGCAAGGGCGCAACAAAGCGCCGCGCGCATCAAGATGATGAGCGACTAAGGTATCGTAGTAGGTGTAAGCGAAGCGCGAACATGCGCGTCTTGTATCACAACACGCGCGGAATGCAAAGTGGATCAACGCTCCACGTCGCGATAGCGTTTCTCGTTGGCGTCGCCGCTCTGGTCGGCGATCACGCGCAGCACCATCCACACCCCGCCCACCGCCATCAGCACGAAACCGCTGACCCCCATCAGCACCAACCCCACCGCCGCCAGCATGCCGCCGACAACGATTCCGGGGTCGCCGCCGCTGAGCGCTGCCGCCAGCACCGCGCCTATGCCAAAAAAATACGCCGCGGCGCAAAGCCCGACGCCCAGGCAGAAGCAAAGCATTGCATTGTTGGAGCGGTGTTCGGGGTTCTTGCCTTCAGACGGATTCATAACGCACCACGCCTTCCTCGTCCCTGACCGCGCGCGCCAGCCCGCGTCCGATCAGGCAATTCATATGGGCGATGGTCTCCCCTGTCGCCATCCCCAGCACGTCAGGACCGATCTTGCGCGCGAACATTGCGCCGAACAGATCGACGGCGCGCTTGGGGCTCTCCTGCAAGCGCTTGCGCAGGCGCTCGAGCGAGCGTTCGTGACCCTCAATGAGAGAGCGGAGCCGCTCGTGCAGACCGTGGAACGGCTCGTTGTGCGAGGGCAGCACCAAGACGTCGCTGGGCACACCCGCGTGCAACTTTTCGCAGGAGCGTATCCAGTCCGTGAGCGGGTCGGCGTCGGGTTCGGTTGGAAACACCGAAACGTTGGAGGAAATCCGCGGCAGCACCTGGTCCCCGGAGATGAAAAGCTTCAGCTCTTCCTGCCAGAGGCAGACATGCTCGGGGCAATGGCCGGCGCCGGTAATGACGCACCAGCGGCGGCCGCCGATATCGATCGCGTCGCCATCGCCGATGCGATGGTACGAATCCGGCAGCCGCGAGACCGCCATGCCGAAGCCGCCGAAGCGCGCTTTGTAGTGCGCGATCGCTTGCTCATCCCAACCGGCGCCGCGGAAGAAGCGCACGCCGTCCTCGGGCGCCTCGCGGCCGGTGTCGGCGACAAGCATGCGGCAGGTCACATATTCGAGCCGGCTCATCCAAAGCGGCGCGCCGAACTTGCGGCAAATCCAGCCGGCCAGCCCGACATGGTCGGGATGCATGTGCGTGCAGATGACGCGCCTGACCGGTTTGCCGGCGAGCATTGCATCGAAGACCGCGCGCCAATGCACGCGCGATTCCTCGAGCGCCAGACCGGTGTCGATGATTGTCCAGCCATCGCCGTCCGCCAGCAGCCAGAGATTGATCCATTTCAGCGAGATCGGCAGCGGCATGCACACCCAATGCACGCCGGGGGCGATCTCGCGCGCTACGCCCGGCGTCGGGGGCTCTCCTAACGGATAGCGGAGCGGCGCCGCCGCTTGTGCTGGTTCTTCCATTCCGTCCATTCACTTGGCTCCGCCGCCGCACCCTAACCCACAAAGTCGGCGCGCCAATGCTGGCGTAGCGTAAATTTCACCCGAAACGAGATTGGCCGCAGCGGAAGCGGCGCTTATGCTGTAGGCCAAGCCCCCGGGGGAACCTCATGAAACGCATCGTCATTTGCATGGATGGCACCTGGCAGAACCTCGCCTGGCAGACCATCGATAGAGACAAGGTCACAGGCTGGCCGCTGGACCGGCGCACCAACGTAGCCAAGGTGGCCCAGCAGACCGCCAACGCGGACGACAAAGGCGTCCAACAGCTTGTCTATTACAGCCCGGGCGTGGGCGCCCGCACCTTCGCGTCCAAGGACCAAAAGGTCGCCAATTACGAAGGCGCAACCGGCGAGGGCAGCGAAGAGAACATCATCGCCGCCTATCTGTTCCTCTCTTTCAATTACGAGCTGGGCGATGAAATCTACCTGTTCGGATTTTCGCGCGGCGCGTTCGGCGTGCGCAGCCTCGCGGGCCTCGTGCGCCGCTGCGGAATATTGAAGCGCACCGAAACGGCGCAGGTCCGCAATGCGCTGGGGCTCTACCGCGAGCGCGACCAGGACAAGTACGACCTCAAGGCTAGCCAATTCCGCAAGCTCAATAGCGTCGCGCCGATCGCCGGCCAGGAGGATGTCGGCCTCGACGATCCGGGCGCAGTCCGCGTCACCTATATCGGCGTGTTCGACACCGTGGTCATGCGCAAGAGCATCGCTGAAATCGCGGGCCTGGCGCAGCCAGACCCGGAGCACAAATTCCACGATCTCAAGCTCGGCAACCACGTCATGTCGGCCCGCCAAGCGATTGCCATCGACGAGCGCAGGAACACGCTGCCGCTCACGCCCTGGAGCAATATCGGCGATTTCTGCGCGCTCAAGGGTTGCGATCCCTGCTCGCCGGATGCGCCATATCAGCAAAAATGGTTCGCCGGATCGCACGGCGACGTCGGTGGCGGCGCGAGCCGGGAGCTTTCCTCGGTCAGCCGCAAATGGGTGCTGCGCGGCGCCGCCCAGTGCGGACTCAAGTTCAACGAGACGCTGCGCACCGAGGGCGGCCCGTCCAGCCCGGCTTTCCTCTTGGGCGGGATCGAGAAGCTCGATTCGCTAGGAATCCTCGGCTACGCCGACCGCGTGGTCTATCCCGAAGCGCCCGATCCGACCGAGCGGCGCGAGAAGCGGCCGCGTATTGCGCCGACGCTCATGCACCTCGATCGCCACGTGCATGTGAGCGCGGTGATCCGCATGCTGACGGAGAAGAAATATCGGCCCTCTCCCTTGCGCGCGTTCAAGCAGCTGATCGACCCGCAAGACAAGGCATTCAGAGATTGGCTGGCGCGCCGCACGCACGAGATGTTTGCTTGAGGCTAACGCCGGCGGTCCATATTTACACCACCAACCCCGCCGCGCCGAGCTTGATCGCCGTGGTCATGGGCGAACCGGCAAAGCGCATACCCGGCTGGCGCAGGAATTTTCGCCACATGTATATATCGGTCGGCAAGCCGGCAGGCGCGGGCGACCATCCGGCCGGCAGCTTGCGATAGGCGTCGAGGCGATGGCCGGCGACAGTCGGGCCGAAAAAATTCCATGGAGGATCGAGCAGCAGACGCCGGCGGTCGGAATCGTTGGAGAGCGATCCGGCGAGGAAAAAGATCATGCCATCGGGGCGGATTTCGGTCTGGCGCGTATGCGCCAAATCGGCGCCGGCCAGCAGATCGCCGAGCGTGGCGAGATGATCGGGCAACCAGAAATCGTCATCGCCGAGGTAAGCGACCGCGTCACCCGTCGCATCCCGCAGCACTTCATGGCGCCAGGCTTCGCCGTGGCGTTCGCCTTTGGGGAAAGCGCGATAGCCGATCCGGTTGTCGCCTTGCGCTTCCTGTTCGACGATGGCGGCCATTTCCGGCGGCGCGCCGTCGCCGACCACGACGAGATTCCAGCCAGCGACCGTCTGGCGCAAAACGGAGCGGATCGCATTGCGGATCAGCTCGCCGTGATCGTTGGTCGGGATCAAGACCGTAAAGCGCATGCCCCCACCGCTCAGTCCGCAATTCCGGCCATCCGCCGCAGGTCGACGATCCGCGCCAGGATGGCGATTTCCTCGGCGAGCGAACTCATCGGCGGCGGCCCGCCGGCGACATGGGCAAGAAAGGCCTCGAGTTCGGCGAACAAGGGCAGTTTGACCGGAACCGCGCGGTATCGCGGTTCGCCGGTTGGCGGATCGTCGCGGCGGCGCAGCGCCAATCGGTCGTAATTGCCATCGTTCAATTCGACGATCGCGTCGCGGCAGAACAGGGCAATCGACCGGCGTTGCGCCACGCGACCCGACGAAATCTCGATTTGCGCGGGAATGCCGCCCAGCCCGCGAAGCCGCCACAGAACGCCGTCGCCGGGGCGCAATGCGCCCGGATCGGCGTAGCCGGAAATCGCCTCCGGCAATTCGCCCAGAATATGGAGCAGGATCGACAGATCGTGCGGCGCCAGCACCCACACCGGATCGACGTCCTCGTGGTTCACCCCAAATCCGACCCTCGTCGTGGCGATCCCTGTGACCGGTCCGAATTCCCGCGAGGCGGCGATCTGCGCCAGCGCTTCCACGCCCGGATGGTAGCGCCATTTGTGCATGACAAAAACCAGGCGGTGGGCCTCGGCGGGAAGCGCGCGGACACGATTTACGTCGTTGGACAACGGCTTTTCGACAAAGATCGGCCGGCCGCGCGGCAGCAGGGCGTCGATGACATCGAGATGGGAAGTCACGGTGGAGGCGACTACGTAGCCGTCGCATCGGGGCAGGAGGGTTGCGTCCGGTCCGACCGAGGCAGCGCCGCCTGCCTTGGCGATATCGATCGAGTGCGGGCTGCGGGCGACGGCATGCACGGTCGCGCCCAGGCATTTCAGGTCGTGCAGGATATGGCGCCCCCAGTTGCCGACGCCGACCAAGCCGATCGTCGGCGCGGATTTTCCCGCCGGGACGATCATTTCCCGTCCGCGGCGGACAAGCGCTCCCAATCCTCGATCATTTGCGCCAACGTGCCGGCGGCGGCATCGCGCGGCGAAAGCAGCGGATCTTTCACCGGCCAATCGATACCCAGATCGCGGTCGTTCCAACGACAGGCAAGCTCGTCGTCCTTCGACCAGTAGCGATCGACGGAATAGACCGTCACGGTTGGAACCGGAAAAAAGAAACCGTGCCCCACGCCTGGCGGGATGGTCCAGCCGGCAGGGCGTTCTGCGTCAAGTTCATAAAGCCCGGCCAATCCGAAGGTCGGAGATTTGCGCCGCAGATCGCGCAGACCGAGCAGCATTTTTCCTGAAACGACGGCGAGATAGTCGGTGTGTTGCGGGTGCACGTGAAATCCGCGCAACACACCGGCATGGCTGGTAACGACATTCCATTGAATCGAATCCGTTCCGGTGACCCATTCGCGCCGGAACAACTCGGTAAACGTGCCGCGATGATCGCGGTTCGGAGCAAGCTTCGTCGTTCGCACGCCCCGCGGTACGTTCAATTCGCTGCCCATGGCCTGGCGGCGCCTCCCCAATTGGAATACGGCCCGCACTGTTTCCCCCGGGGGATGGCGAAATGCAACCTTGGAAACATGCGGGATTGCTTGCCGATTTCGACTTCCAAAAAGCAAAACGCCCGCCGGACCGTCGGGTCAGCGGGCGTTTTGGGCGGAGCCGGTCTCGGGGGAGGAGGGAGTTCCGGCTCCTTCGCCGCGGCTGCCGGGAGGAGGCAGGCCGGGCGTATCTTGCGTTGCGGCCCCTAAGCCGCCTGGCCGCATTAGTTGCCGCGGCGGGCGACGAAGGGAATGTCGGCGCGATTGATGCCGAGATCGGCCAGCTCGCGGTTCGACAGGGCATTCAGTTCGCGCACGGTGCGGCGGTACGAACGCCATTCCTTGAATTTTCCGATGATGTTCATGGACGTTTTCCTTTTTCCCGGTGTCCGTTCTTCTGGCGGTCGGGCCCCGTTCTTCGTGCGGAGCTCCCAGTCCGGGCCGCGGCCCATCCGCGACACACTGCCAATATAGGCTCGCAAAGCTGGCGCGGAAGGCCTTCTGCCGCATGGCAGCAATGCGGATTGTGCAGTGCAGCACGGCAGAAATGCGGCATACCGGCGCGGGTTCGCGCGGCGAATCGGGTCTTGTTTCGATGCAATTGATTCGATTACGATTTCACGGCCAGCAATTTGGCCCATTTTTCGAATTTACCTAGGCCGCCCCAAGTCGCTAGCGCGCCAAAAAGCGGCATTAGAATCGATTGCCCCGGGTTGGCTGTGGCGGCCGCGCCTTCAAGGCCGATCGATGCCAAAACGGCCTTGATCGGCGCCAGTTGCGGGAACAGCACCGGCAAGACGGTCGTGGCCAACAGGCCGACGATGCCAAGGCCGGTTTTCCTGCCGTTCACCGCGTTGCCTATGGTCTTGCCGAGCGCGAAATTGACCGGCAAGTTCGCCGGATCGGCGGCGGGCGGCGAAACCGGCGGCGGGGCCGCGCCGGATAATGCGGCGACAAGAGCCTCAAGATCGGACGTTTCGAAATCGGCGCCCTTGCCGGAGATGATCTCGCCAAGCAGGGTCTCGATATTCGCGACGCCCTTCCGGTCGGGCGCTGGGTCATTTGGCGTTGCCGCGCACATGGCGAGAATGCGCTGATGCACGCGCTCGTCCTTGTCGATCTCGACATGGTTGAGGTCCGGGCGAAAATGGTCGGTCGCCCCCTCCACCTTCTCGGCGCGGAAATCGCGGGAGCGAAAATTGTCGCAAGCGATGCCGCCGGGCGAGGGCTCCGGTTCGGTCGGATCGACCGTCGCCACATAGGCGACCGGAGCGCCGGACTTCGCCAAATTGCGGCCCATGAAATTCGCCGAATTGCCGCCGAGCGAATGACCGATGACGGCGATCGGGCCGGCGATTTCGCCGCGCGCCAATTGAGCCAGCGCTTCCGCCTCGATCGCCGTCCTTTCGATCCAGGCGTGGACGGTGGCCGTGTGGCCGGCCTTGCCGAGCTTTTCGGCTAGACGGTCCATACCGGTCGAAAATACGGCGCCGGCGAGGCCGCGAAACAGATAGATGCGCATGTTTTTTCCTTGCCCTTATGGCCGCAGGTGGCTGTCAGCCGACCTTTTTTCCCAAGATCAAATGCACCCACTTTTCCGCCTTGCCGAGCACGCCCCAGCCTGCGAGAGCGCCGAAAATGCCGTGCAGGACGGATGTGCCATTGGCGAGTTTTTCCGCGCCGTCGGCCGCGCCAAGGTCAAAAGCCTTGACGATGGCCTCGCCGTTTTCCGGAAACAGCGTCGGTAAAAGCGAAGTGGCAAGAAGGCCGAGAACGCCGATGCCGGTCTTGCGGCCGTTCAGAGGCTGGCCGATCGCGTTACCGAGCGCAGCATTGATCGGGGTCAGCGGCGGCGGTTCGGCGGGTTTTGCCCCGCGCAGTTGTTCGAGAACCTTGCGGATGATCTCGAATTCGCCGGCATCGGACTTGCCCTCCGCCTTGCGACGCTTTTCGATCAGCGACAGCAGCAGGAGCAATACCGGGAGAATGTCGGGTTTGCCGGGTTGCGGCATTGGCGCGGGAACGGGGGCCGGACCCGGAACCAACCGCGGGCCGGCCGGTTCCACGACGGTCTTTGGAATTCCGCCGGAAGCGTCGATCGATCGCAGGAATGCGCGGTAGTAGCGCGCGATATCGGACCAGCGGTCGAGCACGTTGACGGTGCGCCGCGCATTTTTCTCGTCGTCGGGCCCGTCGTCCGGAAGGTAGTGCGCGATGCCGAGCTTCTTGCCGTTCCAGCGGCCGTCGATCAGTCCCTCGATCAGGACGCGCGCCGAGATTTCGGGATCGAGCATCAGGTCGGGATTGCCGACCAGATCGAGCCCGATCTTGTCGCCCGTATCCTTGTAATTGCTTTGCCAGGTCAGCTGCACATGGCCGCGGCCGTAATAGACGATGCCGTTGGCCGCGGGTTTGCCATATTTGCGGCCGGCGACGACGGCGCGGGCCTGGGCGTCGGTTTTGGCGAAGCCCTCGCGCACCGGAACCATGCGGGTCCCGGTTTCGTGGTAGGCGGTGGCCAGCGCGTAGGCGAGCGTCTTGGAGCGCTTGTCGCCGAAACGCACGAAAGCATTGAGGATGCCCTCGATGCCGGAAACCTGCGCCTGCGAAAGATGGCCGCCAAACAGGCCCGCGCCAGCGCCGCGCACCGTGTCATAGAATTTCGCGCGTTCCATGCTGGCCTCCCTTGGCGCGAACCCGGTAGGTGCGATTGCCGCCGGATTGCGCACACCGCAACCTGCTGCGACGCGGACCCGATTGCGGTGGGGAAACTCACATCCGGAGCGAAATATTTTCGCGAAATGGTGGCTGCCTTGAAGTTAGCTAACCGGTTAGCTAATATGCGCCAATGGTCAACGTTACGATGCACAAGGCGAAAACCGAGCTTTCCAAACTCGTCGCGCGCGCCGAGGCGGGCGAGGAGGTGGTCATCTCGCGCGCGGGAAAACCGGCTGTGAAGTTGGTGCCGGCGGAACAGCCGGCCAAACCGGCTCGCAAGCCGGGCGCCTTAAAAGGCGCGTTCACATTGCCCGATAGCTTTTTCGATCCGCTGCCGGAGGAGGAATTGCGGGCTTGGGAAGGCGGGGGATTTGACGAAGAGGAACCGGTTTTCGACGGTGGCTCCGGCACGGCGAAGGTTGCTGCCGGCGCGTCGCCTGTTTCACCCGAAGCGATNNCATTTACAGGGCAAGCTGCCGCCAGACCTTTTCCTCGAGCCGTTGACGGAAGAGGAGCTGGCGATGTGGGAAAAGGCGAAACTTCCCTGATCGTCGATACGCATGCCCTGTTGTGGTGGATGCTCGCCGACCCGCGGCTGTCGTCGCTGGCGCGCGGGGCCATGGCCGACC
>DPWD01000234.1 GCA_003526465.1 Hyphomonadaceae bacterium | reverse complement strand
GCCGCGGCATCGGGCCGGCCTACGAGGACAAGGTCGGCCGCCGCGCTCTGCGTGTGGCGGACTTGGGCGATGCCGAGTCCATCGCCTGGAAAATCGAACGCCTGACCGCCCATCACAACGCGCTGCGGCGCGGGCTCGATCTGCCCGAGATCGATGTCGCCGCGCTGAAGGCCGAGATCGCCGCCATCGCGCCGAAAGTGTTGCCCTACGCCAAGCCCGCCTGGCGCGTGCTCGACGACGCGTTCCAGCAATCCAAGCGCGTCCTGTTCGAAGGCGCGCAGGGCGTGCTGCTCGATGTCGACCACGGCACTTATCCGTTCGTGACCTCTTCCAACGTTGTGGCGGGGCAGGCGGCGGCGGGCGCTGGCGTCGGCCCGCGCAAGATCAGCTACGTGCTAGGGTTGGTGAAGGCCTACACCACGCGCGTGGGCGCGGGGCCGTTCCCGACTGAACTGCATGATGACATCGGCAAAAAGTTGGGCGAGATCGGCCACGAATTCGGCACTAACACCGGCCGCCCGCGCCGCTGCGGCTGGTTCGACGCCGTGCTGGTGCGCCAGTCGATCGCGCTCTGTGGCGCTGACGGCATCGCGCTGACCAAGCTCGACGTGCTCGACGATTTCGACGAGATCAAGATTTGCACCGGCTATAAGCTCGGCGCGCGCACGCTCGACTATTTTCCCGCCGCGCTCAAGGAGCAGGACGCGGTCGAGCCGGTCTACGAAACGTTGCCCGGCTGGAAACAAACCACGCGCGGCGTGCGCTCCTCGCGCGACCTGCCAGCAGCGGCGATCAAATACATCCGCCGCATCGAAGAACTGATCGGCTGCCCGGCGGCCCTGGTGTCCACCTCGCCCGAGCGCGAGGATGTGATCCTGATGCGCGATCCGTTTAAGGCGTGAGGCTTGCTTTCCTCCGCGCTCCGGAGAGGCGGCACGCGAGGCGACGGCGATCGATTGCCATACTGCCAAGCTGAACGCGGAGATGGCGGATGCGCTCTCGTATCAGGCGGGCGATGGAGAGGGGTGCGCCGGCGTGGGACAAGGCATGGCGCCGGCGGATCGGAGGCGCTAGGGTGGGTCCAGGGAGAAACCGATGTCGGCCGAACAAGAAGGCAAGCGCTTCAGCATCGAGAACGCCCGCGCGCGGGCCAAGGAGGCGTTCCACAAGTCGGAATTCATCCTGTCGCGCGCCTGGGGGCTGGTGTCGAACCCGAAGGCCGAATGGGAGCAGATCAGGGCTGAAGAGACCACGATCCCCAATATCCTGATCGGCTACGTCGCGCCGCTGGCGGCGATCCCGCCGCTCGCCAGCCTGATCGGCTCGCTTCTCTGGGGTAGAGCGGGGCTGGCTGACCTCGGCGGCAATTTTATCGGCGCGGTGGTCGCTTGGCTCGTGGGTGTGGCGATGGTTTATTTGCTGGGCATCGTCATCAACGCGACGGCGGAAAATTTCGACTCCGTGCGCGACGACCTCGGCGCGCAGAAGCTCGCGGCCTATTCGCTGACGCCATTTTTCGTTTCGACGCTGCTGCTGATCTGGCCGCCCTTAATTTGGATACCGGTGCTGGCTTTGGGCTGGATGGTGTTCCTGATCTATCGCGGCCTGCCGATACTAATGCGCACGCCCGAAGACCGCGCCTTAGCCTTTACCGGCACGGTGACGATCGCCGCGATCGTCACGTTTGTGATCCAGATGTCGGTGGCGGGGTGCGCGACGGTGATTTAGCGCGACGAAGCCGGGGGCTTGCGGAGCTGGGAGACCTAGTATATACTAGTATATACTATCTTGAGGCCGATACCATGACTATCGCCAAGACCCGCACGTTCCGAAGCGGCAATTCCGAGGCCGTGCGTCTGCCCAAGGACCTCGCCTTCGGCCCCGACGTGGAGCTTGTCATCGTCCGCTCTGGCGACGTGCTAACACTCTACCCCGCCGCCGCCTCCATCCCCGAGATGATTGCGCGTTTACGTGAATTGCCGGCGCCGCCATCCATTGAAGTGCGCGACGCAGAGGAGCTGCCCGAGCGCGCGGGGCTGTAGCGCGTGGCGTTCCTGCTCGACACCAATGTCGCGATTGGCTTGCGCGATGGCGAACCGGTCGTGACGGAGAAGGTTGCAGCGCTTCAAGGCGCAATTCTCATGTCGATCGTCACGCGCGTTGAACTCGAAGGCGGCGTCTATCGCGATCCCGCTTACGCCGCCGTGCGGCGCTTGCGGCTGGATGCGATGCTGAGCGCGATCCCGACCTTGGCGTTCGACGATCTGGCGGCGGAGACTTACGGGTCCATTGTCGCAAGCGCCGGCTATTCGCGACGTAAACTGCTCGACCGCATGATCGCGGCACAGGCCTTGGTGCATCGCGCGACTTTGGTCACGCGCAACGGCGCAGATTTTATGGATGTGCCGAGGCTGAATTTGCTGGCTTGGTGAGGAACCGGACCGCGCGTCTCCAGACGCGCAAGCACCACTACCCGCAATCGCCGATGCGGGCCTGGAGGCCCGCGGTCCAAATCAAGCCCCAGCCTCCGCCATCATGCCGCGTTTGGCGGCCTGAGCCACCATTGCTTTCTGAAGCTTCTCGAAGGCGCGCACTTCGATCTGGCGCACGCGTTCGCGGGAGACGCCGTATTCCTTGGACAAATCCTCCAAAGTGGCCGGCTCGTCCTTCAAGCGGCGCTCGCGGATGATGTGGCGTTCACGGTCGTTCAGTTCGGCCATCGCCGCTTGCAGCAGATCCATGCGCTGATCGTATTCCTCGCTGTCGGCGAGGCGGGTCTCCTGGGTGCCGACGGTCTTGTCGTCGGCTAGCCAGTCCATCCATTCGCTCTCGCCCTCGCCGCCAGCGCCGCCGACCGGGGCGTTCAAGCTGGCGTCGCCGCCGCCCGACAGGCGCCGGTTCATCGAGGTTACTTCTTCTTCAGTCACCGCCAATTTATGCGCGATGGATTTGACCTGGTCCGGCTTGAGATCGCCTTCCTCCAGTGCTGCCATTTCGCCCTTCAGGCGGCGCAGGTTGAAGAACAATTTCTTCTGCGCGGCGGTGGTGCCCATTTTCACCAGCGACCACGAACGCAGAATGTATTCCTGGATCGAGGCGCGGATCCACCACATGGCGTAGGTGGCGAGCCGGAAGCCCTTGTCGGGGTCGAATTTTTTCACCGCCTGCATCAGCCCGACATTGCCCTCGGAGATCACTTCCCCGATCGGCAAGCCATAGCCGCGATAGCCCATGGCGATCTTGGCCACGAGCCGCAGGTGCGAGGTGACCAGCTTATGCGCGGCGCGGGTGTCGCCGTGTTCCTGCCAGCTCTTGGCCAGCATGAATTCCTCCTGCTTCTCCAGCATTGGGAATTTGCGGATTTCCGAAAGATAACGCTGCAGCCCCTGTTCGGGCGACAACGCAATCGTGAGCGCCGTGGACGCCATAATACTTCCCCTCATCGGCCGCCGCGCGTGGACCCGAGTGTTCTTCCTACGAACAAACAACCGGGGCGGTTTCGTGGGCGCCGGGTGCTCATATAGGGGCTCCGTCAAGCTTGCGCCTGACCGGCCCCGAGACGACAAGAACATAGCGGGAACTTATGATTCCCGCAACCGAAACGAATTCAACCCTTGGGGGCCGGCCGGCGGAACGTTTTGGCGCTTGCCTCAAGGGATTGAGAGCAGGCCCTGCGGTGTGGGGGACACGGGGGTACGCCAAAAAGTGCAAGTTTGGGGAATCTGGATTGACCCGCGCCGCGCGTCCGTATGTTCACGCCACTGACACAAAGCGAGCCGGCCTCAAGCCGGGGCGGAGCCAAGACATGAAGAATATCAAGTCTCGTTTGATCACGACCGCGGCGCTGGCGATGCTGGCGGGCGCAATGATCGCGCCGGCCTCGGCGCAAGAACCGGCCGGGGCCCAGCAAGGCGACGGCGAGATCGACACCATTTATGTGGTCGCCCAGCGGCGTAGCGAAGATCTGCAGGAAGTGCCGATCGCGGCCACCGCCGTTTCCGCTGAGCGAATTTCCGATCTGTTGAGTGGGGGAGGCGACGTGCTTTCCCTCGCCGGGCGTGCGCCTGGCTTGAACGTCGAATCCTCGAACGGGCGCGTCGCCCCGCGCTTCTACATTCGCGGCCTCGGCAACACCGATTTCGACCTCGCCGCCTCGCAGCCCGTTTCGGTGGTGATCGACGATGTGGTGCAGGAAAATGTCGCGCTCAAATCGTTCCCGATCTTCGATGTCGAGCAGGTCGAAGTGCTGCGCGGTCCGCAGGGCACGCTCTACGGCCGCAATACTCCCGCCGGCATCGTGCACTTCCGCTCGGTGCGCCCGAACGAGGAGTTCGACGCCAATGTAAGCGCCAGTTACGGCAGCTTCGGCACCGCGGTGCTCGATGGCGCGGTTGGCGGGGCGATGGCCGACGGCGTTTCCGCGCGCGGCTCGCTCAGCTTCCGCCGCCGCGACGACTGGGTCGACAATTCCTTCAACAATACCGAACTCGGTAGCTACGAGGATCTGGCCGGGCGCGTGCAAGTGCTGATCGAGCCGAGCGATGCGTTCAGCGCGCTGCTGAACGTGCACGGGCGCAGCTACGAAGGCACCTCGACGCTCTTTCGCGCCAACGTGCTCAGCACCGGCTCGAACGATCTCAACAGCAATTTCGATCGCGAGAAGGTCTGGTACGACGGCGGCGGCGGCAACGAGCAGGAATACGACCAGTTCGGCGGTTCGGCGACGTTGAGCTTCGATGTCGGCGGTCTCACCCTGACCTCGATCAGCGCCTACGAGACGCTTGACGGGCGCTCGCGCGGCGACATCGACGGCGGCGTGTGCGAACCGCTAGGTTCTCCGGTTCCGGCCGGATTGACATCCGGGACAACGGATTGCTTCTTCCCGTTCCCGGATCCGCCAGTGGACGATGCGGTCACTTATCCCGGCCGCCTTTTGTTTGCATCCGACACCCAAGACTCGATCGACGACCTCACCCAATTCACCCAGGAAATCCGCCTCGCCAGCGACGAGGGCGCGTTCAACTGGCAAGCGGGCGTGTTCTATTTCGACTCCGACCTTACCGTCAGCACCGTTGGCGTGGGTTTCCCGCCGCTGGCCACCCTCAACCACACCAACACATCTTGGGCTGTGTTCGGTCAGGCGGGGTTTGATGTCAGCGACCAGCTGAGCGTTTCCGCCGGCGTGCGCTACACCGATGACGAAAAGGATCTCCGCGGCGTAATCACGCCGGGGCCGGTGTCGGTCAGCGTTTCCGATGAGCAAGTCAGCTGGGACCTCAGCGCGGTTTACGCGATGAGCGACGATGCGAACCTCTACGCGCGCATCGCCAGCGGCTTCCGCGCGCCAACCATACAAGGCCGCGACGTGGCGTTCTTCAATCCGCCATCCGTGGCGACCTCTGAAACCATCCAATCCTATGAAGCCGGCTTCAAATCCGATCTGTTCGACCGCCGCGCGCGGCTCAACGGCGCTGTGTTCTATTATGAGATCACCGATCAGCAATTCTCCGCCATCGGCGGGCTCGGCAATTTCAACCAGTTGATCAACGCCGACAAAGGCGAAGGCTATGGCTTCGAACTCGAAGGCGAACTGGCGGTCACCGACGCGCTGACGCTCACCTCCGCGTTCAGCTATAACCACACGGAGATCAAGGATGCCACGCTCGCGGTCGGAACGTGCGGTTCGGGTCAGTGCACCGTGCGTGATCCGCTCAATCTCGCAGGCAACGCCCTCATCGACGGCAATCCGTTCCCGCAGGCGCCGGAATTTATCTTCGACTTCACCGCGCGCTACGAGCATCCGCTCTCAAGCGGAGCGACCTTGTTCGCGGCGACCGACTGGATGGTGCGCGGCGAGTTCAACATCTTCCTCTACGATGCGGTGGAATATCAGACCGACCGTCAATTCGAAGGCGGCCTGCGCGCCGGCTATCGCAGCGCCGACGGGCGCTGGGAAGCGGCGGTGTTCGGGCGCAACATCACCGACGAAGAGAACGTCATCGGCGGCATCGACTTCAACAACAACACCGCCTTCGTAAACGAGCCGCGCGTGGTGGGCGTGTCGCTGAGCGCGCGGATGAATTGAGGGGCGTCTTGGACCGCCGGCGTCCTCGCCGG
>DPWD01000054.1 GCA_003526465.1 Hyphomonadaceae bacterium | reverse complement strand
CCTCCGGCGCTTCCACTGCTGGCGGTGGAATCGGGAGCGGTTCAGCAGGCGGGCTTGCAGCGGCTGCCGCGCTCTTGCGCTTGGCGCGCGCCCGCGGCTTTGCTGCTTGCGCGGCCTGCTTTGGCCGCGGCGTGGGCGCGGGGCGTCGAGACTTGGCCATTGGTTATCGCCCACGAGCTAAGCATCAGGGCGTTAATTGCGGGTTAGAAACGCTGCGCCACGGACCCGGGCTAGGCGTCGTCGGCGCCGCCAGCCGCGGCGACCGCTTCACGATAGCGCGCAAACAAGGTGTCGCGGTCGCGGCCCAATTCGTAGAGCAGGTCCCAGGAATAGAGCCCGGTGTCGTGGCCGTCGTCGAAGGTGATGCGAACCGCGTAGCGGCCCACCGGGTCGGCGCCGCGCACGCCGACATTGGCCTTGCCGGTAACGGGTGGGGGCCGGGTTGCGCCGCCATGACCCTTGTTTTCCGCGGAGGGACTTTCGACGCGCAATAACTCGAACGGGATGTCGAACTTTGCGCCGTCATCGAAGGCGATGTGCAAGAGCCTGGCAGCGCGGTCGAACTCCAGATCGGTAGGCCAGGGGCGCTCGCTCATTCGTCCGCGCCCAATTCCCGCGCTTCGTCGATCAGCATGATCGGGACGCCGTCGCGCACCGGATAGGCGAGGCGCGCGGCCACGCTGACCAGTTCTTGGCGCGCGCGGTCGTACTTGAGCGGCGTCCGAGATTGCGGGCAGACCAGCACTTCCAGCAGCTTCGGGTCGGGCTCGCTCATTGCAATGGCCGCCGCTCGTCGCCGGAGGCGGCATCCCATTCCAGCAGCGTCACCAGTGCCCGCGCGCGTTCCTCTAGGCTGACCGCTTCGAGAAGGGCTTGCTTTGCCGCATTGTCGAACGGGCAAATCTGCGCCGCGACATTGACGATGGTTTCGGTAGGCGCTTGCTCGACCGAATCCCAGTCGACCTCGAACCCGTGCAACGACGCATAGCGTTTGAGAATGACAATCAAGGCGCCGCGGTCGACGCGCTCGCCGCGCGCGGCGACGAAATCGCTGGCATAGCTCTCATAGGAGACGATCGCTTGCCGGTACGGCGCGCCGGCGTCGAACTCGCGCTCCAAATCGAAGCGGCAAATGCCGGTGAGCGTGATCAGATAGCGCCCGTCCTCGGTTTCGGAAAAGCCGGTAATGCGCCCGACCGTGCCGACGCTGGAAAGCGCGGGGATTGCCGCATCCTCCTCGCCCGTCGCCGGCTGGACCATGCCGATCAGGCGATGATCGCCGAGCACGTCATCGACCATGTTGAGATAGCGCGGCTCGAACACGTTGAGCGCCAGCACCCCGCGCGGCATCAGGATCGCGCCCGCCAGCGGAAACAGCGGTATGGTCTGCGGCAGGTCCGCGGGCTTGCGATAGCCGAACGCGCTCATGAGAACAAGATCGCCGAAAGTTTGCGCCGGCCTTGCTTGGCGATCTCGGAGGCGGGGCCGGCCGCTTCGAATATCTTGAGCAATTGTTTGCGCGCGGCGTCTTCGTTCCATTCGCGGTTTTTCGCGATGATCGCCAACAGCTGCTCGCTGGCGCTTTCCAGTTCGCCGCGCGCCGAAAGCGCTTCGGCCAGCTCGTAGCGCGCCTGCAGATCGCCCGGGTTGTTGGCGACCTTGAGCGCCAATTCTCCGCTGTCTCCAGCGCTGGCGGAGGAGGCGGCAAGGTCGAGCGCCGCGCGCACGCTGGCGATTTCAGCATCGCCCGCTTTTTCCGGCGGCGCCATCTCGAGCACGGCGCGCGCTTGCTCGGGGTCGCCGCTTTGCAGATAGAGCCGCGCCATGCCTGCTATGGCTTTGGTGTTGGCGGGGTCAAGCTGCAGCGCCGAAGCGAACGATTGCGCCGCGCCGCCGAGATCGCCCAGCGCAAGACTTTCCGCCGCCTGTTCCAGCAACGCTTCGATGTCTTCGTCCGCACCCGCGCCGGTGAGGCGATCGATGAACAGTTTCACCTGGCTCTCTGGCACAGCGCCGGTGAACCCGTCCACTGGGCGGCCCTTGTCGAAGGCATAAACCGCCGGGATCGAGCGCACGCCCAATTGGCCGGCGACGCCTGGATGTTCGTCGATATTGATCTTGACCAGCTTCACTTTGCCGCCAGCCGCGCGCACAGCGCGCTCGATCGCCGGCGCCAGCGTCTTGCACGGCCCGCACCACGGCGCCCAGAAATCCACGATCACCGGCGTGGCGCGCGAGGCCTCGATCACGTCAGCTATGAAGCCCTGGTCGCTGCCGTCTTTTACGAGGGCGTCAGGCGGGGCGGCGCCGTCTAGGTAGGTCATTCGGTCCTCTGATTAGCCGGCCTCTACATGGGCCGGAGCGGGCGTTTGTTCAATCAAGCTCGGCTGGCCCGCGGCGTCGAAGGCAAGCCGGATAGGGGTCCGGCCGAGCGAATGGAGGAAGCACATTAGGTCTCGCGGGTTGAGCGCGGTGGTGGCGTCGTTGCGCAGCGGGTGGAAGTTCACCGGGTCATGCGCGAACAGGGCGTGGTCGAGGATGAGCGTTACGGTCTGGCCGGGATCGTTGATCACCGCGAACACGGTGACTGAGCCAGGCGTCACGCCCAAGTGCGCCATCAGCAATTCCGGCGAGCCGAAGCTGAAGCGTCCGGCGCCGATGGTTTTCGAAACCGCGTTGAGGTCGATGGCGGTATCGGCCAGCGCGCTGAGCAGGAAGAGGCGGCCCTTCTTGTCCTTGAGAAACAAATTCTTGGTGTGCCCGCCGGGCATGCGCGCCTTGATCTCGGCGCTCTCGGCTACCGTGAAGACGGGGGCGTGCGAGTGGGTGGCGTGAGGGATGCCGAGCGCGTCGAGGCGCGCGAACAGGTCGGCGGGGCTGGCGGGGGTCATCGCCATCGGGATGGGGGATTTTCTCGCGGGGCGTCAATCGCTTGAATTATGCACACATTTGTGTGCATAATTGCAGATGAGGAGAGCAGCCCATGGCCACCCGCGTCGGTGTCAAGGAATTCCGGGATAATTTCACCATCATCGCCCGCGAGGCAAAGGGGCCGGTGATTGTCACCAACCACGACAAGGTCATCGGCTATTACACACCGGCGACCAAGGCGCCGATGGATACCGCCGAGTGGCTTGCCACCATGGAGGCGCACAGAGTCGCCTTGAGAGCGGAAGCTGAGGCGCGCGGTATCGACGTGGCCGCGCGGCTCAAGGAACTGGGCATTGAGGACGATGAGTTGTTCGATGATCCCTGGGTGCAAGGCAATCCTGGCAAGCCGGAGCCCGATCTCGGCGAAGAAGAACTTTGATTATCCTCGACGCAAACATCGTCGCCGCATGCGTGTTGGGCGAGAAAACTTCGCCGCTCATGGCGCTGCTGCATGAGGGGGGTGCGCAGTTTGCAATCTGCGAACCGCAACTTCGCGAGGCCGATCGGGTGCTGACGGGCAAGTTGGGACAAGACCCACGGCGCGTCAGCCTTGCACTTGACTCCGTCAAGGTCTTCGCGCGCGCGCTTGACGCTGAGTCCTACGCCGCCTTCGAGGCCACGGCGCGCGCACGGTTGCACGAACGCGCGCAACCTGATTGGCCTGTGCTTGCCGCGGCGTTGGCTTACGATGGCGCGATCTGGAGCAACGATCGCGACTTCTTTGGCGTCGGCGTGCCGGTATGGTCGAGCCGGAACGTACGCTTCGCGGCGGCGACGTAAGGATTTGCGTGCGCGTCGCGGCGCTTTAGGACTGGGTCCCATGAAACTCACCTGCTACCAAGTCGATGCGGCGCCGGCGGAACTTGTCCCCGGCAGCCCCGACCGCGACTGGATGGATCGTTTCTCCGATCGCCACCCCTATCGCTGCCTGCCGCTGGTGGTGGCCAACACCACGGGCTGGGCGCTCCTCTCGCCGGTCTCCTTCACCGCGACCTGGAATGGGGGCCCGCGCATCGAGGACATCCGCATCGATCCTGACGATGGCACGCCCCCGGAATTGCTGAAGCGCTGGGTGGTGTCGCATTTCTCCGGCGGCGTGCTCACCTTCCACACCGGCTATCTATTCCGCACCGAGCCGGGCTGGGACCTCTGGGTCGGCGGCCCGCCCAATCATGTGAAGGACGGCGTCCAGCCCTTGGTGGGCGTGGTGGAGACCTTCTGGCTGCCGTTTCCCTTCACCATGAACTGGCGCTTCACCCGCCCCGGCATGATCTCGTTCAAGAAGGGCGAGCCGTTCTGCTTCATCATGCCGATCCAGCACGAAGAAATGGACGCTACCCAGCCGATCGTAAAATCGATCCACGACGATCCGGAACTGAAGCGCCAGTACGATGCCTGGGGCGCAAGCCGCACCAGTTTCCTGGATCGCCTCGGCGAGAAAGATTCAGACGCGGCCAAACACGGCTGGCAACGCGACTATTTCCTGGGCCGCACGCCAGAGGGGCATGTCGCGCCGGACAGCCACGTGAATCGCCGGCGGCTGAAAGCGCCGCGGAAAGCGGAGGCGGGGGAGTGATTTAGCGGCGATCCGAATCGGTGCGAAGTTTATACTGAAAGCAATGCTGATTGACTCAGAGTCCACGCTACGTGCAGCTGTCGCCGCTCCCTCCGAGGATGAGGGGCTCGAGTTCAAGCACGCCGCCACTTCGTTTAACAAAGAGAAGCTGTGTGAGTATGTAAGCGCTTTCGCCAATAGTGGCGGCGGCTCATTGGTTCTGGGTGTATCGGACGCGCGGCCTCGCCAACTGTTAGGTACGCAGGCGCTTCCCGACCTGCCGGGTCTGCGCGACCATGTCCACACCGCGATGCGCTGGAAGATCGAAACCGCCGAGTTCACTCTCGATGGCAAGCGCATCCTGGTTGTCTCCACACAAGCGGCGCCGCGGGGACGACCAGTCAGTTTTGGCGAGAAGTTCTATCAACGCACTGGCGGCTCGTTGCGCGTCATGAGCGCCGATGATTTGCGAGTCGCGCTGTCAGGCGCGGCGCTCGACTTCAGTTCTGATATCTGTGCTGACGCGACCTTGGGGGACTTGGATCAGAGCGCGGTAGATCGATTCCGCGAGTTGTGGACAAAGCGTGAGCCAGCGATCGCGGGCCACGGTTGGACCGATGCGCAGCTCTTAGAGGCAGCTGAACTCAGTATCGACGGCGCTATCACCAACGCTGCAATTATCTTGCTTGGGTCCGCGCGCACGCTTGGGCGACGGCTTGCTCACGCAGAACTTGTGTTCGAATTTCGTGCGCGCGATTCGGATGTCGGCTCCGCGGAACGGCGAGAGTTTCGCGCAGGTCTGCTAACTTGGCTGGACGACGCTTGGCAGCGTATCAACGCGCGCAACACAGTTCAACAATTGAGGATGGGGCTTTTCCGCGAGGATGTTATTGCGTTCGATGAAAAAACGCTGCGAGAGGCTATTCTCAACGCAGTTTGCCATCGCGACTACGAAGATCCCTCTTCGTGTTGGGTTCGGATGTGGCCATCGCGGATCGAGATCATGAATCCCGGTGGTTTTCCGCATGGTGTCACGGCGGAAAATATCCTTGACCGCCAAAATCCGCGCAATCGGCGTTTGGCCGAGGCGCTCAAGCGATGTGGCTTGGTGGAGAGGTCGGGGCAGGGCGCCGATCTGATGTTTCGTCGATGTATTGAGACGTCAAAGCCCTTGCCGAACTATTCGCGCTCTGACTCGCATTCCGTTGTGCTCGAACTGCAGGGCGAGGCGGCGGACCCGGCGTTCATTCGTTTCCTTGAGGAACTTGCCGAGGAGCGCAATCAAGACTTCACGACAGCTGATCTACTTGTGCTGGATTTGGCCCGTCGTGGTCAGCCCATCCCGGCGCCTCTTAAGGGGCGCGGAGCTGCGCTGGTGGATGCAGGCGCATTGGAACGGACGGGGCGAGGCAAGTTGATCCTTTCTCAAAGGTACCGCGCCTTTGCTGGCGAGGGGCCGCAGTATACAAGAGAGAGGGGCCTCGCCCGGGGGGCCGAGAAAGCGCTGTTGCGCCAACATCTCAAACTGGCCGGTGAGGCCGGGTCGGCTATGCAGGAGCTGATGAAGGTGCTGCCTGGGCGGTCGCGAGACTATGTGAAGAGTCGCCTTGAGGAGCTGAGGTCGGAAGGCGCTGTGGAAGTTCGGGGGCAGCGGAAGCAAGCTCGATGGCATGCGATTCAGCTAGGCGTTTGAGGTGGAATGGAAGTTGGCCCCAAACAGCACCTCAAGAGGCTTGGCTTGGCCATTGTTTTAAAAGGAATTTTGTTTGGGGTGGAGTTGGTTGTGCCCCCTATAGGAACGCCACTCCAAGGCCGCCCGTCCCTTCAGGGAAACCGCGCGTTATTAGGAGCCCGCGCCATGAACCGTCGTGTATTCGTACTAGGTTCCGGCGCGTTACTCGGCGCAGCCGCGCTTTCCGGCGGCGCTATTGCGCAACCAAGCGCGGAAATTTCGCCCCGCGCTCGCTCCGCGTGGCGGCGCGCGATCGTGCTCGATTGCAATCTCGGGCCGCCGCTCGGGGCCGATACGTTTCCCCAACCCCAGGAAGCGCTCGATCTTGTGCGCAGTTCCGGCGTGTCAGCGATCAAAACCACAATCGGCGGCTTCAACGCGCCGTTCGAGGACACGCTTGCCGAGATCGCTTTCTACCAGCGCCTGGTCGAGGCGCACCCCGACTACTTCATGCAGATCCGCAATGCCGCCGACATCGCGCGCGCCAAGCGAGAGCGCAAGCTTGGCATCATCTTCTCGTTCGAAAGCGCGGCGTGCCTCGAGGACAAGCTCGACCGCATCGACCTGTTCCGCAATCTCGGCGTGCGCGTCATGCAGCTCTCGTACAATTTGCCCTCGCCGTTTGGCGCGGGCGTTATGTCCCCGCCAGACGCAAGCCTCACCGATCTCGGCCGCGAGGCCATCGCGCGCATGAATGCGTCAGGCGTCGCGCTCGACCTCAGCCACGCCAATCCGGCGACCACATCGGCCGCAACGGCGGCGTCGGCAAAGCCCGTGCTGATCACCCATGCCGGCTGCGCCAGCGTGCATCCCCATCCCCGCAACAAGAGCGACGAGCAATTGCGCGCGCTCGCCGAGAAGGGCGGTGTCGTCGGCATCTACGATCTCTTCTATCTCGCGCCCGCCGGCCGTCAGCCCAATCTCGACGACTACATCGCTCATATGGCCCATGCATTGAGCGTCTGCGGCGAGGATCATGTCGGCATCGGCAGCGACACCGGTTTCGGCGCGTCAGAACTCTCCGCCGAAGAGCGCGCGGCCTGGGCTGCGGAAACCGAACGCCGGCGCGCCACCGGCGTCGCCGCCCCCGAGGAGGATGGCCGCCTGCCCTTCACCGAAGGCCTCAACCGCCCCGACCGCGCCCTCGTCATCGCCGACGCGCTCATGAAGCGCGGCTACCGCGAGCGCGCCGTGGAGAAAGTGCTCGGCGCAAACTTCGCGCGGGCGTTCGGGGAGATTTGGTGAAGACGGTGGATGGGGGCCCGCGCGACCGTTAACGCCCAGCCCCTTGCTTCCCGCCCCCGCCTCTGCGATAGGAGCCACCCTCGGGCGCGAGACTTGCATCGCGCCCACCCCACGGACGCGGGCGTAGCTCAGGGGTAGAGCACAACCTTGCCAAGGTTGGGGTCGTGAGTTCGAATCTCATCGCCCGCTCCA
>DPWD01000176.1 GCA_003526465.1 Hyphomonadaceae bacterium | reverse complement strand
CTTTCGTGCACGGCCTCGGCGCGGCCAAGCGCACGAAAGGCCGCGGCGACGTCAGAGCAACGCACCTCTGGGGCGTCGCTGCCGATGATGACGATGGGACCCGGTGGAGCGCACGCAATGACGGAGGTCAGACGTTCGCCGAGATCGCCGCGCCCTTGCGGAATCTCGTCGCGCGCCCGGCGCGGGGCTGGCGCATCCGGCGTGAGGCAACGCCACATACGCCAACGCCGGTCGTCTCCCAATGTGCGGGTCAGGTGCCTCATCACCTGGCGCTGAAACCGCCAGGCGGCGAGATCGCCAATCTCGGCGGCAAGGCGACGCTTGCCGACGCCCAAGGCTGGCCGGCGTCCAAACAGAACGAGGTGTCCAAGTTCAGCTCTCATAGATTTGGCGAATGCGCTCCGGGGTGACTCCGGCAAAATAGAGCGCGAGGCAAAATTGGTTTTGCAGACTTTGGCGTAGCCAGCCGCGCCGGCGCCAACGGATAGCGGAGGTGACAGCGCGATGATCGAGCTGGATCAACCTGGCGCGGCCAATGCGGCGCACGATGTCGATATCTTCCATGATCGGGACTGGGCGAAAGCCGCCCAGCGCCTCGTAGAGGTCGCGGTGAATGAGTAAGCCCTGATCGCCATAGGGCAGGCCAAGCCAGCGGGTTCGCCAGTCGACCGTCTGCTCCAACGCCCGCGCCTGCCAGCTTGCGTCGTCAAGTGCAAAGCGAAACGTAGCTGCTCGATCAGCGCCGGCCTTGGAGAAGTCTCGCACCAACGGCGCCCATCCGGGCGCAAGTTGCGTGTCGGCGTGCAGAAAAAGCCTCCAGTCGTTGCGCGCCGCGCGCGCGCCAGCCGCTAACTGGGTTCCGCGCCCGCGCGCGGCGGATATGACGCGCGCGCCCGCAGCTGCGGCTGTTTGGGCGCTCCCATCACTTGAACCGCCATCGACGACGATGATCTCGTCGGCGCACGCCACCGAAGCGATCGCCGTTGGCAGCGAAAGGGCGGCATTGAGCGCAGGTATGATGACGCTGATCGGCACGTAAATCCCCACTTCGTCTTCGCGTCCGCCCGCACGCCGGTTACGGCGCTCACCCGTGAAATTCGTTGCCGTAACTTCTTACGGCGCTTCGCGAAGCCATGAGCAGATCCCGCGGTGACTGCGAAGGGGCAACGATGCGCGCGTTCAGATTGCTAGTGGCCGTGATGGCCGCGTCGATTATGATTGGATCGGCCCATGCGGCCGATTTTCGCCCGTTCTCGCGCGAGGCGTTCGCGCAGGCGCAGGCCGCCGGCCGGCCCATCCTGGTTGAGGCGCACGCCGATTGGTGTCCGACCTGCCGCGCACAGGCGCCAGTGGTGCGCCGCGCCGCAGCCGCGCCGGAATTCGACGACCTCATCGTCTTTACGCTCGACTTTGATGCGCAGACGGCGGAGCGGCGTGCGCTCGGCATCCGTGCGCAGAGCACCCTCATCGCGTTTGACGGCCGGACCGAGACCGCGCGCAGCATCGGAGACACCGATCCAAACCGCATCAGCGCGCTGTTGCGTACCGCTACCAGGTAGTCGTCATGGACGCACTCAATCCCGCGCTCGCCTATCTTGCCGGCGCCTTGTCCATTCTTTCGCCCTGCGTGCTGCCGCTCGTGCCAATCGTCCTCGGTACTGCTGGCGCAAGCCACCGGCTGGCGCCGCTCGCGCTTGCCGGCGGGCTTGCGCTTTCCTTCACGGCTGTCGGGGTCTTTGTGGCGACTGTGGGCTTTGCGATCGGCATTGAGAGCGAGCTGGTGCGCCGCGTTGGCGGGGCCGCGCTCTCCCTGATCGGCGTTGTGCTGCTCACGCCGAGTGCGCAGGCGAAGTTTGCTCACGCCGCTGGACCTCTCAGCACCTGGGCGCAGGAGCGGATGACCGGCTTTGAAGCGTCGGGTTTGTCCGGCCAAGCGGGGTTGGGCCTTCTGCTTGGCGTGGTCTGGAGTCCGTGCGTCGGGCCAACCTTGGGCGCAGCGTCCTTGTTGGCGGCGCAAGGACGCAATCTTGAAGAGGTCGCTTTCGTCATGCTTGCGTTTGGCGTGGGCGCGGCGAGCGTTATGCTCGCGCTGGGATACGTTTCAGCGGGTGTCCTTAAGAAGCTGCGCTCACGCATGCGCGAGTCCGGCGCCGTCGGCCGCACCGCTCTCGGCGGGGCGCTCGTGGTTCTTGGCCTCCTGATCGTGACGGGAGGCGATCGCGTGCTCGAAGCTTGGCTGGTCGATGCGTCGCCTGAATGGCTGACCTCGCTCACGACACGCTACTGACCGTGCGGCGCAATCCGTTCTCTGCCCGATTACGGCGTCAACGGCATAAGACTCATTCCGCTTCGCGAGGGTCGAAAGCCTCGACGCAGCACTCTGAAACGCACAGATTCTTAGGGCCGCGCGAGCGCCCGCGAGAGACCAAGGCATGCACAAACGCAAGCTCATCTTGATCGCAAGCGCAGGAGGGGCGGCCTACCAAGACGAGCGCTGGCCGCCAGCTTGGGGATTGTTGGGGGCGTTCGTTGTCAGCGCCCTGATGTGGTGGGCGTTGTTAGGCGGCGTCCGCGCGATGGCCGACGCATTCATGTCGTGACGGAATAACATCTATTCCTGTTCCATCCAGCCCTCGCCGGGCAGGTCCGCCATGCGGTGTGCGACACTTGGTTTGATGGCCAGTTTTCCCCTCCACACGATCGCGAGCGCGCCCAGCGGCGCCAAGCCGTTCTTGGCGCTGGCGCAGCGGCTCTTCAAGCGGGCGCCGAACCTCGCCGCCACGCTCGCGGAAAGTGCGTCGGCAATCGAGGCCTATTTTGCGCTCGACGGCTTTTTCGCCCGCTCTGAACTCAGCGAAAACGAACGCAAGGTCGTCTTGCTTGCCGCATCGATCGAGCAAGAATGTCATTATTGCACCGCCTTTCATCTGGCGGCGGCCAGGCAAGCGGGCCTTGCTGAGGCCGCGATCCTGGCGCTGCAAGAAGGGACAGAGCTTGAGGACGCGCGCCAGGAAGCGCTGCGCGCTTTCACGATAGCCATCGTCCGCCGACGCGGCGTCGATTGCACGGCCGAAGCCGACGGCGTGTTGCGCCAAGGTTTCTCGCGCGCGGCGTTGCTGGACGTCATGCTCGGCGTAGCGCTTGAAGTCTTTGCGAACTACGTAAATCATATCGCCGAGACGCCGGTCGACGATTGGCTCGCGCCTGTGGCCACGAGCGAAGCGCCATGAAGCGGGCGGGGGCGTTGCTTGCGCTGTTTCTTCTGCTGCTGACGGCAGGTGTGCTGGCGTTGAGGCGCGCCCAAAGCGAGACGCTTGCTGAGACGGACGTCGCTCCGCATTTCGAAGCGATTGAACTCGATTTCACTCATGTTGCGGATCTCGATCATTCGCTGCCATTTGCGGGTGCGGCCGCATTCGATCTGGACGGCGATGGGCACGACGAATTGTTCTTGGGCGGCGGGCGCGGACAAGAAGACGCAATCTTCGCGTTTCGCGCCGGCCGGTTCGAGCGCATCGCGAACGCGACCGAGTCCAAACCTGCGCCCGATGCAACGCATGGCGCGGCTGCGATCGACCTCGATGGAGATAGGCGCGACGAACTCTTGCTCGCGCGCGAGAGCGGGGTTTGGCTTTGCGCCAACCGAGACCGGGCGCTCGACTGCGCCAGATTGGATCTCGATCTCGATGCGGACGTGACGCCGCTCTCGATAGCGCTTGGCGACATCAATCGTGACGGTCTCATTGACTTCTACGTTTCGGGTTATGTCAGCAGGCGCCTGGTGGAGGGAGAGACGGTCTTTCGCCGTCCCTATGGCGGCTATTCTTATTTCTTCGTCGGGCAGACCGGCGGCGGGTGGCGCGATGAGACCGAGGCGTATGGCTTACGCCGGCGGCACAACACCTTCGCGGCTCTGTTTGCCGATCTCGACAATGACGCCGACGCAGATCTTGTCATTGCCCAGGATACGGGCAGGGTGGAGATGTATGAGAACATGGGTGCGCCGCCCATGCGTGCGATCGCCAATCCGTCCGTCTACTCATACCCAATGGGAATTGCCGCAGGCGATGTCGACAATGACGGCTTGATCGATCTCTATTTCTCGAACGTGGGCCACACGCTGCCCGAATGGATGCTTCGCGGCGACCTCCGCGCCGAGGATCCCTTCAACCCTGACTACATGCTCTTTCACAACGAAGGCCGATTGGCGTTCGCCGATCGAGCGGCCGAGCGTGGCCTCGCGCGGCTGGGGTTCGGCTGGGGCGTGGTTTTCGCGGACATGGACCTCGATGGGCGCCAAGATGCGCTGGCGGCGCAGAATTATGCTCGCCTTCCGCTCAATCCGCTCATGCTGCGCTATCCTGGAAAATTGATGCTGCAACAGGCCGACGGCGGCTTCGCTTCCGCCGAGCGCGCCGCCGGGATCGAGAACTATCATTTTGGCCTGTCGCCGATCGTCGCGGATTTCGACGGCGATCTGCGCCCCGATCTGGTTTGGCTCAATCTGAACGGTCCCGCGCGCGCCTTCCTCAATCGCGGTCCAACCGGCGCCGCAATCGGCGTTCGCCTGCCCAACCGCGCTTTCATGCTTGGGGCGCGCATCGCGGTTCGCGCCGGCGACACGCATCGTTTCGCGCAGGTTATCGCCAATCAGGGGCTGGGCGCCGATCAGTCGCGCACACAGATCATCGGGCTCGGCGCAGCCGAACGCGCCGATGAAGTGGTGGTGACGCTGAGCAATGGCGCCGAGCGCCGCTTCGAGAATGTCGCCGCAGGCGCAGTGTTGCGCTGGGACGGAACGCCGTGAGCGCGGCGGAAGGCAAGACAAGCGCCCCCGCACCCGTCGAGGCAGGCCTCATTGGCCTGATCGCTGCGTCCTTTGTCGGCATAGGCGAGTTTTGCCTGCAGTTCAGCCCGCACGGGGGCTACGAGGATCAGACCTACGCCTTCTTTCTCGGTGTCGGGCGCGCGCAACTGGATCTGGGCTATGCGCTCACCGTTTTTGCGGCGCCGCTCTATCTGGTCGGCTATTGGCACTTGAAGACCATGCTGGCGCCGGCGTCGCGGCTTGCCGCCTGGGCGTTCTTCTTGATCGGCGCCTACGCCTTCGTGATCGGTGCCGTGTGGATCGGGCAAAGGCCATTGATGGCGCTCACCGCGCAGGCGATCGCCGCGGGCGGCGCCGCACCGGCGCTGCTAGAGGAGTTCGCGGCGCGCAACGAGGTGCTGGTCAGCGTACTGCGCGCGGCGGTGGCGATCACGAGCCTCATTTGGATCGCTCTCATTCTTGGCGGACGCACGCTCTATCCGCGCTGGATGGCGCTTCTGGCCCCCGGGATTTTGCTGGCGGCCGTGTTCGCGCTTTACGCATTTGCGCCCGCAATCGGCGTCTATGTTGTACCGACGGCCATGAATGCGGCGCACTTGGTCGTGTTCGCCTTCTCCTCGGCGGTTGCCGTGGCGAACACGACGCGCCGCTGACCGGCGCGATGCCTGGAGCGCGCCACGCCATCTCACGCGTTCCACGCCTGCCGCTTGGGAACAAAGACTATTCCAATCGGCAGGCGATAGAGCGGTGGTTTAGGTTTGCAACATCCCGCGCGCGCCGGCGATGAAGCGCTCGGCCGCTTGCTGGTTGTCGATGGCCGGTAGATCGCCAGGGACCTTGAGGCCGCGCTGTGCGGCCGGACGCTGCTCGATAGCGTCGAGCCAGCGCTTGAAATGGGGAAGTCCGTCGATGGCGACGCCCGACCAGGCGTGGCTGCGCGCCCAGGCCCAATTGGCGATGTCGGCGATCGAGTACTCGTCAGCGAGGTATTCCGCCTCGGAGAGCCGCTGGTCGAGAACTTCAAAAAGCCGCCGTGCTTCGTTCTGGTAGCGGGCGATGACCGGCTCGATCTTTTCAGGCCAGTAGCGGAAGAAGACATTGGCTTGGCCCATCATGGGGCCGACCCCGCCCATCTGGAACATCAGCCATTGCAGCGTTAGCGAGCGGCGCTTGGCGTCGCTCGCTAAGAACCGGCCGGCCTTCTCGGCGAGGTAGATCAGGATCGCTCCAGATTCGAAGACGGCGAAATCGCCATCGTCGCGGTCAACGATCGCGGGAATGCGGCCATTCGGATTGATCTTGAGGTACCAGGCCTCCTTCTGCTGTTTGGCGCCCAGATTGATCGGCATGGTTTTGTACGGCAGCCCAAGCTCTTCGAGCGTGACCGAGGCCTTCCAGCCATTGGGGGTTGCGGCAGTGTAAAGATCGATCATGGCCCGGGTCACGCGACGATGACGACGACGCCGAGAATGGCGAAGGCGGCGAGCGCGCCGGCAAGCGGCAAGACGCCGTCGCAGAGTGCAGAGAGCCTGCAAAGCAGATCGTTGGACATTCGATGTCTCCTTCGGCGCAGGTGAATTGTGGAGCGCCTTGTGCCCTGGGCTTCGGGGCCCCCGGCGCGCCCGTTACGCGCGCCGCCTCGGCTGATGCGCGTTGCAACCAAACGCGCCGCCGCGGCGAAGTCGCTCA
>DPWD01000002.1:289-9770 GCA_003526465.1 Hyphomonadaceae bacterium | reverse complement strand
TAGCGGCCGGATTTCACCAGCGTATCAATCAGCTTTTCTTGGCGCTCGGTGAGCACGACGTTTCGCGTGGCCATGTTGGCATATTATGCCAAGGGCGATTGCGGTCAAGGTGACGGGTCGCAATGGACCGCCGGCATCGTGTTTCAACGAGCGCGAGCCGCGTGCGTTTGCCCACCCGGCCGGCGAGGACGCCGCGGTCCAAGGCTAAGCCTGCTTGTTCTTCCGCGCGCGCTTCGGCTTCGCTGCCGCCACATCGCCGAACATGCTCGGCCAGGGCGCGTCTTTCGACATCACCGTCACCGCGTCGCCAAAGCCGTTGAAGCGCGTGGCCATCGCCATGCCATAGGCGCCGAGCGAGCCGATCTCAATCAGATCGCCTTCCCGGATATCGGCTGGCAGCATAAACGGGCCCGCGGCCGCGTCCATGGAATCGCAGGTGGGTCCATAAAGCGAAAACGGCGCCAGCCGCGCGCGGCTTTCTTGCGCCCGCAACAGCTTTGCCGGGAACGACCAGTTGAGGTGCGTGGCGTCGAACAGCGTGCCGAAAGCGCCGTCATTGAGATAGAGCGCATCGGCTTTGCGCAGTTCGACGCGCGCGACGGTGGAGCCGGCCTCAGCCACCAAGGCGCGGCCGGGCTCGGCCCAGAGGACGGCGTTCTGGGCGACGAACATCTCCTCGAAGCCGGCCTTGATCGCGTTCACGTACTCGATCATCGGCGGCGGGGTCATGCCTGGATAGATCGCCGGGAAGCCCCCGCCGATGTCGACGATGTCGGCCACCACGCCAGCTTTGACGATGGCGCGGTTCACCATGGCCATGGCGGCGCGGTAGGCGTCCGGGCGCATGCACTGGCTGCCGACGTGGAACGAGACGCCCAGCATCTCTTCGCTGACCGAGCGCGCGCGCCGCAGCAACGCCGGCGCTTCTTGTTCGGAAGCGCCAAACTTGCGCGCCAGCGGGTAGGCCGAGCCTTCGCCGCTGACGGCGAAGCGCACCATCAAAGTGAGGTCCTTAGCGCCGCCGGTCTCAGTGAGGATTTTTTCAAGCTCGTCTTCGCTGTCGAGCGCAAAGGTCTTGACTCCGAACTCGTGGAAGGCGCGCGCGATGGCGCGGCGGCTTTTCACCGGGTGCATGAAGGCGATGCGGGCTTCCGGGTAGCGCGAGGCGACCAACTCGACCTCGGCTTCGGAGGCGACATCGAAGCCCTTGACGCCGTTCTTCCAGAGCGCGTCGAGCACCCATGGGCTTGGGTTGGCCTTTACCGCGTAAAGCACCTCGCCCGGAAAATGCGACGTGAACCACCGCGCAGCCGCGGCGACGCGGTGCGGGCGGGCAATAGCCACGGGACCGTCCGGCGCTTGCCGCGCCAGAAGATCGAGAGGCGAGAGGACCTGGTCCATCCGGCTGCTCCCAAAACTGCCACCGCTTCTTGCGGTGTGTTCAAACCCAGGCCGGCGTTAGTCGGACATGCATTAATGTCAGGTCCGCCCTTGGGAGCTTGCGCCAGAGGATCGCCTAAGAAGCTTCCTGCTTCCCGTTGCTTGCGATCCCCCAGGTGGCCTGGGCCGAGGGGGCGTTAGTGGACGCTGTTTCCAGGTCCGCCGGTAACGATGCCAGATATGGTGATTGTTCCCCAAAGTAAAGAGAGCAACGTGGTTAACTCGCGTGGCGGATGCGCAACGACCGTGCGCTGTCATAAAACCGCAACTGAAGTGTCGCGCCCGCTTTAACAAACGCCCCTAACCCCACCCCGCCCGAGGGGCGAACCACGCCCGAAGCTGGGCGGGACTTCAAGAGGGGGTCTTCATGAAGAAGCATAGAATTACTAAGGCGGCATTGGCGACATTGGCTGCCGCAAGTGGGGTTGCGGTTATGGCCGGCTCCGCGAACGCGCAGACAGCGCCGCCGCCCACCATTCAGCCCATGAACGGTGCGCCGGAAATTCGCGACGGCCAGCAACGCTTCAAGATGCGCGGCCGCTTCCAGTACGACGTGATTGCGAGCGACTGGGAAAATAACACTGAGCAGGGCACGCGTTCGTACGTGCGCCGCGCCTTTATCGGCGCCCAAGGCCGGTTCACCGACCATTGGCGCTACAAGATCGATTTTGTGCTGAACCCTGGCGCCGCCGAGGCGGCGACGACCGTCACCACCACCACGATTGCGGATTGCGATTCGGTAACCGCCGGCAATCAGCCCTGCGTGGCCACTGTCACAGCCGCAACCACCGGCGGCGGCGACGACGTTGCGGTTGACGACGCGTATCTGGAGTACGCTGGCGACTTCTTCTCGTTCGTTATCGGTGAGAACAACGTCACCGCCCCGCTTGAAGATCGCACATCTTCGCTCGACATTCCGTTCATCGAGCGTTCGAGCGTCATCAACACGTTCGGTTACGGCCGCGCCGCCGGCGCGGCGCTGTTGACCAACGGCGCCAATTGGATGGCTGCTGTCGGGGTCTATGGCGACTCCCTCAACAACCAGGACAGCAACTTCAACAACGACGAAGCCACGCAGGTCAGCGGCCGCTTCACTTGGGCGCCGATTTTCGAGAACGCGCCCGACAGCTACACGCTGCTGCACGTCGGTCTGACGGCTCGCCAACGCTACAACGGCGACGACTCGGCAACGCGCTACCGGACGCGTCCCCAAAACGGTCGCGGCAGCCGTTATATCGATGCTGGCAGCGGTCTCGCGGGCCAAGGCGACACCTCTTACGGGGTCGAGCTTGCCGGCCAGTGGAACGCTCTCGGCTTTACCGCTGAGTATCACACGCTGGAAGGCGACACCGCCGCCGGCGTGAATTTCGACTTTGACGGTTATTACGTTGACGCGTTCTGGTCGCTTACCGGCGAGTCGCGTTCCTATCGCGGCAACACCGGCTCGTTCGGCCCCGTGGTTCCGCGCCACGGAATGGCAGAGGGCGGCATGGGCCACCTGATGCTGTCGGCGCGTTACGACTTCATCGATCTGAGCGATCCCGCCGGCTCTTCCTCCACCCGCGGCGAGCAAAGCGCTTACGCCATCGGGCTCGACTGGATCCCCGTCGATCATGTGCGCTTCAAGCTCAACTATGCCTTGAGCGAAATGGACCGCACCGGCGCTGGAACCACTGACGTCGACGCTGAAGTGATCAGCCTGCGCACGCAGTTTGATTTCTGATCATTGCCATCAAGTTCGATTGGAGAACCATCACATGAACCTCAATTTCCTTGCAAAAGCGGCGGCGGTTTCCGCCGCTGTCCTGGCGATGACGAGCGGCTCGGCGTTCGCGCAAGCGACCGCCCAACCCTTCACCATCCAGATCGACGGATCGTCCACGGTGTTCCCGCTTTCCGAAGCGGTGGCCGAGGGGTTCCAGCGGCAGACCCAAGGCCGCGTACGCGTCACGGTCGGTGAGTCCGGCACGGGCGGCGGTTTCCGCAAGTTCTGCCGTGGCGAGATCCACATCTCCGGCGCCTCGCGGCCCATTCGCACCAGCGAAATGGCGACCTGCGCGGCTGCCGGCATTCAATACGTCGAAATCCCCGTGGCCTTCGACGGCCTGACTGTTGTGGTGAACCCGTCCAATCCGATCCGTTCGATGACGGTGGCGGAGCTGCGTCGCATCTGGGAACCGGCCGCTCAAGGGCGCGTCACCAATTATCGCCAAGTGAATCCATCATTCCCCGACATGGCGATGCAGCTCTACGGAGCGGGCAGCGCATCGGGCACGTTCGACTACTTCACCGAAGCGGTGAACGGCACGGCGCGCGCTTCGCGCACCGACTATACCCCGACCGAAGATGACAATGTCACCGTTCAAGGCGTGGCGAACAATGCCGGCGGCCTGGGTTATTTCGGCTTGGCCTATTACGAAGAAAACCGCTCGCGTCTTTGCGGGTTGGCGATCGACAACGGCAACGGCCCGGTGGAGCCCTCGGTCGCGAACGTGACGAACGGAACCTATGCTCCGCTGTCGCGTCCGATCTTCATCTACGTCAACGCGGCGGCGCTGCGTCGCCCACAAGTGGCGCAGTTCGTGCAGCACTACGTCAACAACGCTGGCGCTTCCGCCGCGCGGGTTGGCTATGTGCCGCTGCCAGCTGCTGCCTACGCAACCTACCTGCAGCGTGCGCAGCGCCGCCAGGTCGGCACCGCGTTCGGCGGCCGTCAGGCGATCGGCATCACGATCGAGCAATTGATCGCCCGCCGCCTGGTGATGACGCCGACGTCAAGCGACTGATAAAAGCGAACGCCGGCGGACTTCGCTCCGCCGGCGCCTTTCCGGGGCGGCGTGACTAGCCTAAGAGAGGCTAGCCCGCCGCTTCGGCGCGCGATGCGTTTCTGGGGAGCGGGGCGTTGAACCGGGATTTCACAGTACGGAAAGTGCGTGTCGGCGAGTGGGCGGTGGAGGTCGTTCTGTTCGCGGCGGCCGCTTCCGCGATCGCCATCATCGGCGGCATTCTCTATGTCGTGCTTTCCGAGGCGGTAAAGTTCTTCGGTCAGGTCTCGTTCCTCGAATTCGTAACGTCCACAACCTGGACGCCCACTTTCGACAATCCCCAGTACGGCATCGCGCCGCTGCTAACCGGCACTTTTATGTCGACCATGGTGGCGCTCGTGGTCGCCGTGCCGCTGGGCCTATTGGTGGCGATCTACCTTTCGGAGTTCGCCAGCCCGCACGCCCGCGAACTGATCAAGCCGACGCTAGAATTGCTCGCCGGCGTCCCCACCGTGGTCTACGGTTATTTCGCCCTGTTGTTCGCGACGCCGCTGCTGCAGCGGGCGTTGGCGCCGTTTGGAATCGAACTGCCAGGCTTTAATCTATTGTCGGCGGGGGTCGTCATGGGGTTGATGATCATCCCCACCATCGCCTCGCTTTCCGAGGACGCCATGCGCGCGGTGCCGCGCGCCATGCGCGAGGGCTCTTTCGCTCTTGGGGCGACGCGGTTGGAGACTTCGCTTCGCGTGGTGTTCCCGGCCGCGGTTTCGGGGGTCGTCGGCGCCGTCATCCTCGGCATGTCGCGTGCGGTGGGAGAAACCATGATCGTGGCGATCGCCGCGGGGCAGCAGCCGGTAATGGTGACTTCGCCCACGCAGCAAGGCGCTACCGTGACCGCCTTCATTGCCCAGGTCGCGCTCGGCGACATCCCCTTCGGCACGCTTGAGTATTCCAGCATCTTCGCCGCCGGCATGGCGTTGCTGGCGCTGACTCTGGTGTTCAACTTCATCGCCTTCGCGCTGCAGCGCCGTTACCGGGAGGCTTATTGATGACTGTGTCAGCCGAGCCCGCGCAAGATATCACCGCACACCCAAAAGGGCTGAAGTTTCGGCGGTTCAAGGACGCTAGCTTTGTGCTCTGGGGCGTCATCGCGACATTCGTGGGTCTCGGCTCGCTGGCGGCCCTGGTTGGTCAGCTTGTTCACGATGGCGGCCACCGCCTGACGCTCGACTTCCTGATGAGTTTTCCATCTTCTGATCCAGCGGAAGCGGGCATAATCTCGGCCTGGGTTGGCTCCATTCTGGTGATCCTCACCACCGCTTTCATCGCTATCCCGGTCGGCGTTCTGGCGGGAATCTATCTCGAGGAATATGCGCCGAAGAACATCGTCACCAGCGCCATCGAGATCGCGGTGAACAATCTGGCCGGCGTGCCGTCCATCATTTTCGGGCTGCTGGCGGTCGGTCTATTCGTGCAGGCGTTCGCCTTAGGCCAAACTATTCTGACGGCCGGTCTGACGCTGGCGTTGCTCATCTTGCCAGTGGTGATCGTGACCACACGCGAAGCCGTGCGCAGCGTGCCTCAGGAAATGCGCCAAGCCGCTCTCGCTGTCGGCGCCACCAGGTGGCAGGCCACGCAACATCACGTGCTGCCTTATGCGCTGCCGGGCGTGGTGACCGGGGTCATCATTGGCATATCCCGCGCGATCGGTGAGACAGCGCCGCTCATTCTCATCGGCGGCCTGACCTTCGTGGCGTTCCTGCCGATCACGCGGCCGGGCGATTCGAAGTTTGAAGTGATCGGCGCGGTCGATGAATATGGCGCTCCGGTGACGCCAGAAGCGAGCGAGAGCGTGCGCATCGCCCAGGACGGCGTGGTGGTGTTGCCCGATTACAGCGAAATGCCGGTGCGCGCGGGGCAGGTGGTCGATCTGCCGCACGGCTCCACCGTGCAGAGCGTCGCCGATTGGGGCGATGCGGTGGCCAGTTGGTCGCCGACAAGCTGGCTCGGCTCGGAATTCACGGTCATGCCGATCCAGATGTTCAACTGGACCTCGCGGCCGCAGGCGGAGTTTCTGGAGATCGCGGCGGCGGCGGGCATCGTGCTTCTGGCAATAACCCTCCTGCTCAACGGCATGGCGATCTGGCTGCGCTATCGGCTGCGCAAGAGCATCAAGTGGTAGGCAATGGGCAGTAGGCAGCAGGCAATGGCGCAGCTGGCCTGCTAATCACCGGTCTTGCTTGCCGGAGAGGCTTTTGATCAGCCCTCTAAGAATCTTGCCGACTACAGCTGTTTCCTCGAGGGCAGTGATCAGCATCTCGTCGGTCAAATAGCCGACGCGCTGTGCGACCTCGAAATGTGTTTCGAGTTCCTTCAAGGAGCCCTGTGCAATTTCCAGGAAATGTAGATAAGCGCCCAGGTTGTCGCGCCCATATCCTTCGGCGATATTCGCTGGAACGGAGACTGCAGCTCTTCGTGCTTGCGAGGTTAAGCCGTATACCTCTTCTCTCGGCCAAGCCGATGAGAGCCGGTAAACAGTAGTCCATGGCGCGCTGCCACGCGACCAGATCCCGATGCGACAACACCGTTGCCATCCGCTTGTTTCCGCTGCCTATTGCCTATTGCCCATTGCCTGTGTTCTTCCGCGCCTGCTTCGCCTCGCGCTTTAGCCGGCGGCGTTCTCGCGCGCGGGCGCGGAGATCGCGCAGTTTGTGCCAGAAGCGGCGCTTCCCCTCCTTTGGCAGCGGCTCGAGATTGCGCCGGAAATCCTCCGCGCAGGCGCGCCAGGAATAGCGCTCCGCCAAAACGCGCGCGTCTTCGCGTTTGAGCTTCAGCGCCTCGAGGCAGGCCTTGCGCAAGTCCATATCGACCACGCCCGCGCCGGTGCCCGGTAGGATATCCTTGGGGCCCGGCGCCACGAACGCCGCCACCGGCGTTCCCGTCGCCGCCGCTTCCAGGATCACCAGCCCGAACGTGTCGGTGAAGCTCGGAAACACGAACACGTCGGCGTCGGCGTAGTGGCGCGCCAGCTCCTCGCCGAACTTAGAGCCGACAAAGTGTGCGCCGGGATATTTTTCGGTGAGCTCCGCACGCGCTGGCCCGTCGCCGACCACCACCTTCGAGCCCGGCAGATCGAGCTTGAGGAAGGCCTCGATGTTCTTTTCCACCGAAACGCGGCCGACATAGATAAACACCGGCCGCTGCAAATCCTTGAACAACCCGCCATCGGCGCCGCGCTTGGACGGGTGGAACAAGTCCACGTCGACGCCGCGGCTCCACAGCGCAATGTTGCGGAAGCCCTGCAAGCGCAATTGCTCCATCATGGTGGGCGTCGCCACCATCACGCGCCCGGATTTGTCGTGGAAAGCGTGCATGAAGCGATAGCCCGCCCACAGCGGAATCCACTTGAAACGCGCGGTCACGTATTCTGGAAATTGCGTGTGATACGAGGTCGTGAACGGAAATTTGTGCTTGAGGCAAACCGCCCGCGCGTCCCAGCCGAGCGTGCCCTCGGTGGCGATATGGACGGCGTCAGGCGCGAAGGCTAGGAAGCGGTCCTCCACGTCCTCGCGCGCGCCAAGCGCCAACTTAATTTCCGAATAGGTGATCAGCGGTACGGAATTGGGATAATCGGCCGGCGAAATCACTTCGATCTCGCAACCCAGTGCCTTGAGTTCGCGCATGGTGTTGGCGAGCGTGCGCACCACCCCGTTCACCTGTGGCTCCCAGGCGTCGGTGACCAAGAGTATCTTCTTGGCCAGGGGCGGGCCCCCAGACAGCGCTTCTGGCGGGCCGTCCTCGGCCTCGGCATCGGTGAGATCGGTTTCCGTGCTCATGGGCGGGCCGGTCTGACCACGCGGGGCGCGCTGGCGCAAGGGGGCGGCTGGACGTTGGACAGCGAAGCGAGCAAATGACGACCATGCCAACTGCGCCAAAGTCCCATTCACCGTCCGCCACCGATTGGGATGCGCTCGATGCGCTGAAATATCGCGACGAAGACGCAGCCGTCGCCGAATTGCTGTCTCAGGTCCCGCTCGATCCCGCCGCGCGCGCCAGCGTCAATGCCGAGGCGCGCGCACTGGTGGTCCGGGCGCGGAGCTTGAAGCGCCGCAAGGGCGTGATGGAGAGTTTCCTCGAGGAGTTCGGACTTTCCAACGCGGAAGGGCTGGCGCTGATGTGCCTGGCCGAGGCGCTGCTGCGTGTGCCGGACGCCGAAACCGCCGACAAGTTGATCGCCGAGAAGATCAAGACCGGCAAATGGCGCGAACATCTTGGCAATTCGGATCATTGGCTGGTCAACGCCGGCACCTGGGGGCTGATGCTCACAGGACGCATCGTCAACCTGCCGGAGGAGATGAAGGGCGAGGCTGGCGAAGTGGTCGCGCGCCTGGTGCAGCGCGCCGGCGAGCCCGTTGTGCGCGCCGGGGCGATGCAGGCGATGCGCATTCTGGGCGAGCAATTCGTTCTGGGGCGTACGATCGACGAAGCGCTCAAGCGCGGCGCCGGCATGGCGCGCCAGGGTTTAGCCGCGCGCTATTCGTTCGATATGCTGGGCGAAGGCGCGCGCACCAACGCCGATGCTGAGCGCTATCTGGCGAGTTACGCGGACGCTATCGATACCGTCGGCGCCCACGCGGACCGCGGGTCTCCAGACGCGCAACAGAGCGGGTCTGGGGACCCGCGGTCCAAAAACGGCATTTCGGTGAAGCTCTCCGCCCTGCACCCGCGCTACGAGGCGCGGCAGGAAAGCCGCGTGATGGCCGAACTTTATCCGCGCGTGCTGCAATTGGCGGCGGCGGCCAAGCGCTGGAACATCGGCCTGACGCTCGACGCGGAGGAGGCCGACCGCCTTGTGCTTTCGCTGAAGCTGTTTGAGCAGCTGGCGCTTGAGCCTTCGCTCAAGGGGTGGGAAGGCCTAGGGCTTGCGGTGCAGGCCTATCAGAAGCGCACGCGGGCGCTGATCGAGCGGCTGGCATTGCTTGCGCGCAGGCGCGGCGCGCCGATCCAGGTGCGGCTGGTCAAGGGCGCTTATTGGGACGGCGAGATCAAGCGCGCGCAGATCATGGGCCGCCCGGATTTTCCGGTGTGGACCACCAAGGCCGCCACCGATGTGCACTATCTCGCCTGCGCGCGCGATCTGATCGCTGCGGGCGATTCCATCTTCCCGCAATTCGCCACCCACAACGCGCACACGGTCGCTGCCGTGCGGCGCATGGCGCAGGCGGCTGGCCGCGACGGCGCTTACGAGTTCCAGCGCCTGCACGGCATGGGCGAGG
>DPWD01000002.1:0-128 GCA_003526465.1 Hyphomonadaceae bacterium | reverse complement strand
GCGCCTGCCGCCGCCAGCGCAGCTCTACGGCGCGAGCCGGAGGAACTCGACCGGGCGGGATTTGTCGGTCCGGTCTGAGAGAGAGGCGCTGGCAGAGCAACAGCGAACCTCCCCCCTTGCGGGGGAGG
>DPWD01000304.1:7453-7948 GCA_003526465.1 Hyphomonadaceae bacterium | reverse complement strand
GCCCCAACGCCGCGCCCGCCCAGGCGGCGGCTACCGTGAACACGGCGCCGGTAGCGGCCACGCCAGGGATCAGCGCGCCGCCGCGCAGATAAACGAACACCAACAGCAAAGCTGCGGCATGCAGGCCCAGAAACACCCCGCCATAGGTGGCGCGAAATTCGGCGAAACCTCCGCCCTGCTCATCCTGCTTCAGGCGCGCGAGCTTGGCTGCCCAGTTCGGGTCGAGCAATCCACGCGCGCCGAGATAGGCCCCGAAGCAAAGCCCCGTCACGCTCAAGGCCCAGGCAATCCACATCAACGCATGCCCGGCAGGCTCTCGCCTTCGGTTTTCGCGCGCTTGCCGCTCCAGCCGTAGCGGCCAAGCTCGTTCATCGCGATGGCGCGGCAATGCACTTCGTCGGGTCCGTCGGCCAATCTTAACGTACGAATGCCGGCATAGGATTTGGCGAGCGCAAAATCCTGGCAGACACCTGCGCCGCCGTGCGCTTGAATCGC
>DPWD01000304.1:0-7428 GCA_003526465.1 Hyphomonadaceae bacterium | reverse complement strand
TTGCCGGCGACATCCATCATGTAAGCGGCCTTGAGGCAGAGAAGGCGCGACATTTCAATGTCGATGCGCGCCTCGGCGATCCGTTGCTCCCACACCGAATGCTCGGCGATGGCCTTGCCGAAGGCGACGCGGGAAACCACGCGCTTGCACAAAGCTTCGAGTGCTGCTTCCGCCGCGCCGATCGTGCGCATGCAATGATGGATGCGGCCGGGCCCGAGGCGCCCTTGCGCGATCTCGAAGCCGCGGCCTTCGCCGAGGAGCAAGTTATCGGCGGGCACGCGCACGTCCTTCATCTCGATTTCCATGTGGCCGTGGGGAGCATCGTCGTAGCCGAACACGTTAAGGTGGCGCAGAACATTCACGCCCTTCGCATCGAGCGGCAACAAGATCTGGCTTTGCTGCGAATGCTTGGGATTGTCGGGATTGGTCTTGCCCATCAGGATGGCGATCTTGCAGCGCGGATCGCCGGCGCCCGACGACCACCATTTGCGCCCGTTGATGACGTAATCGTCGCCATCGCGCCTGATCTCGCAGCGTATGTTGGTGGCGTCGGAGGACGCCACGCCAGGCTCGGTCATCAGAAATGCGGAGCGGATTTCCCCGTTCATGAGCGGCGCCAACCACTTGTCCTTCTGCGCGCGCGTGCCGTAGCGCTCGAGCACTTCCATGTTGCCGGTGTCCGGCGCCGAGCAATTGAACACTTCGGAAGCGAAGCCGACACGCCCCATGATCTCCGCCAGCGGCGCGTATTCGAGATTGGTGAGCCGCGGGCTCTCGAACTTGAAGCTGTCATCGACGTGCGCGTGGCCGCTGCCGGGCGGCATGAACATGTTCCAAAGCCCCTGCGCCTTGGCCTTGGCCTTCAAATCCTCGACCACCTCGATCACCTTCCAGCGACCACCCTCGTTCTGCTGGGCCTCGTAAACCGGAACCGCTGGATAGACGTGCTCGTCCATGAATTTCTGGACGCGGGCGATCCAAGTCTTGGCGGAGTCGGAGTGTTCGAAATGCATGGGGTGGCCCTCTTGGCGGAATGCGCGCGGCCACGCTAATGCTCCCCCCGCCCAGGAGCAACGCACCAGATGGAGCTTTCCGCAACGATAATGCACCACGCGTGCGTCGCGCTCGAACCGTTCAAGGAGCGCCATCGCGAAGGGCTGATCGCGGCCGCCCACGCCGATGTCGCTATTTTCCGGCACATGCCGTTCCCGGTTGCCGAACAGGGCTACGGTGCCTGGTTCGATTTGCTGCGCGGCGAACAGGTAGCGGGGCGGTGGATCCCTCACGCCGTGATCGCACCCGATGGGCGCATCATCGGTCAGTCCTGCTACATCAGTCCGCGCCCGAAAGACGCTTGCGTGGAGATCGGCGGCACCTGGTATCGGCGCGAGGCGCAGGGGACCGCCATCAACCCCGCCGCCAAGCTGCTGCTGCTCGGCCACACCTTCGCCAGCGGCGCCGAGCGCGTGGAACTGAAGACCGACGCGCTCAACATGCAATCGCGCAACGCCATGTTGAAACTGGGCTGCACGTTCGAAGGCGTGATGCGCAAGCAAATGCGTCGACCGGACGGCACTTGGCGCGACAATGCGTGGTTTTCGGTGATACGCGAAGATTGGCCGGAGTTGAAGGCGCGGATCGAGGCGCGGTTGGCGTGCCAATGAACGCCCCCCCTTTCCGCTCAAGACGCTTGGCTGCGGCGTCGCAACCGCTTTGTGATAGTTCGGATCGCTCCGTGCCTTACGGGCTCCCAAAAATCTGCCATTTGCGGCGCGGACCGTATTAGGGCAAGGGACTCACTGTCGCCAAAACACCTAAGCGCGCCCATTGCGATCGCGCGGCCTACTTCCTGAGGATGAGATGAGACTTGTGCATGCAGAAAGGCGCGCACGTTTTCGATGTCTTCGACCGCGACGTAGCCGGCCTCCTTTTCCATCGCTCCGCCCAACCTACTAAAAGCGCCGGCGAGTTTTGTTGCGCGCTCAGGATCGTCAACAAGCGTTGTGGCCTGCATATTCAGAATCTGCTCGGCACACAGCAACGCATGCGCACCGCGCACTTCCTCCAGCAACCCGATGACGAAACCAAACTTGCTGGGCTGCGTTGCGTAGGTTGCTAGGCCATCGTAACCACCGCGGCAGAACTGCTGGATAACAGCCACCCAATCACCAAAGGGAACAAAGGGGAGCTGCGTCCCGAGTTCCCAGCCCATTTCAGCGGCGATTGCGCCCAGGTTCGTCGCAAGCTCTTCTGACGGCGCCTTTGCCAGACGTAACAAGTGTTCCACCTCCAGCGTGCCACGCTTGGCCATGCGCCGAATCGTAGCGATCTCCATAAGCCAGTTCCCCCCAACACGCTCCGCGAGCATCCAAGCATGAGACCACGCTCGCGCATTGCAAACCAGGCAAAAGTGCGTAAATTGCCCCATGACGCGTGCGCCGCATTCGCGGCCATCGGGGCGCTCCCCGCCGCGCCGTTCTCCCAACGCATGCGGTGAAGGCATCACTGGCAACACACAAGCCCGTCATCCCGGGCTTGCGGAGCAAGACCCGGGACCCAGGGGATCGTAGAGCTGTGCTTTTGCCCCTGGGTCCCGAATCGCGCTCCGCGCGTCCGGGATGACGGAATGTTGTGATCAACGGTGAGGTTCGAGCAGCTAGCGCAACTCGTACACGGAGGCGTCCAATGACGCTCTTACTGTTGCTTCTCGTCGTCCTCATCACCGCCACCATCTCCGGCGTATTCGGCATGGCCGGGGGGCTGATGCTGATGGGGGCGCTGACGCTGGCGCTGCCGGTTTCCGCGGCGATGGTGACGCATGGGGCGGTGCAGATCGTCTCCAATGGCTGGCGCGGCGTGCTGCACCGCCAGCACATCAGATGGAGCATTGTCGGCTTCTACGCGCTTGGCTCGGGCGTCGCCGGCGGGGCGCTGGCGCTGATCGCCTATGCGCCGAGCAAAGCTTGGGTCTATCTGCTGCTCGGCTTGGTTCCCGCGCTGGCGTGGCTGCCCAAGGATATTCTGCGCCTCGACGCCGCGCGCGGCCCGCACGCTCTCGCCTGCGGGCTTGCCGTCACCGGTTTGAACGTAGCCGCCGGGGTCGCGGGGCCCCTGCTCGACATCTTCTTCATCCGCACCGCGCTCACCCGCCACCAGATCGTCGCCACCAAGGCGGCAACGCAAGTGCTCTCGCACCTCGCCAAGATCGTGTTCTACGGCGCTCCTTTTATTTTCGCTTCGACAACGACTGGCTTGCCACCGTTATGGTTCTTCCTGCTCGCCGCGCCGCTCGCGATGCTGGGCGGGGTGCTGGGCGGGCGCATACTCGATTCCATGAGCGACAAGAATTTCCTCAACTGGACGCGCTGGATCGTGACCGGCCTCGGTGCGCTCTACCTCGTTCAGGCAGCGCAATTGTTCTGGGCAGGCAACGCAGGCGGCAGTTGATGATCCGTTAACTACCCTCCCTTCCCATGGGCGCAGGCTTGAGATTCGGACGGCAAATAATGCCCATCTTCACGCACGTGCTGCTCTATATTGGCTACGCCATGATCTCGCTCGCGGTGGGCGTGGCGCTGAACCAGATCGGGGGCCAAGACGCCGGCTCGGCGTTCATGGGCGGGCTTTCGCTCTTTACCGCCTGCGCGGTGACGCATGCGGGGATCGCGGCAAGCGCTGCTGCCGGGCGCATCGGCGGGGCTGAAAAGCGCATCAAAAACGATGTCGAGCGCGTGCGCCGCTCGCAGACGGAAATGAACTCAGACCTGCAAGCCATGCAAACACGCATGGACGACCTCGAAACCCAGATCGCCTTCAGCGTTCCGCCCCAGCGGCAATTGGAAGCGCCGCAGGCCGCGCCGATGGAGTTGAAGCTGATCGACCAGATCGTCGATAAGCTGGGCGCCGCCATGGATGCTCGTATCCACACCTTCCAATCCGCCGGCAACATCACCCCGATCAGCCCCGACGCCGCGCGCGGGCCGATGGATTTGGTGCGCGACGCGCTGCTGGAGAACCGGGTCGAACTGCATCTGCAGCCGATCGTGCAATTGCCGCAGCGAAAGACCGCCTATTACGAGGGCTTCACCCGCCTGAAGGACGCAACCGGCCGGCTGATCCTGCCGCAGGAATTCATCCCCGCCGCCGAGCAAGCGGGCCTCATGTCCACCATCGACAACGTGCTGACGTTCCGCTGCGTGCAGATCGTGCGCAAGCTGATGAAGCAGGACCGCCGCATCGGCATCTTCTGCAACCTCTCGCCAGCGGCGTTGGGCGACGAGCACTTCTTCGCGCAATTTATCGATTTCATGCGCGAGAACCGCGACCTCTCCGGCAGCCTAATCTTTGAAATTCCGCAGAGCGCACACGAGAACCGCACCTCGGTCGAGGCGCGCGCCATGGCGAAGCTCATCGACCTCGGCTTCCGTTTTTCGATCGACAAGGTCGCCAGCGCCGATATCGACTTGCCCGATCTGGAGCGCTCCGGCGTGCGCTATGTGAAAATACCAGCGCGCGTGCTCACCGAACAAATCCTGCAAGGCGGCGTGCGGCCCAAATCGGCGATCACGCGCGATCTCGCGGCCGCTGATGTGGCGGCCGTGTTCCAACGCTACGGCATCGATGTGATCGCCGAGCGGATCGAGAGCGAAGATACCGTGCTCGACGTGCTCGATCTCGACATCCCCTACGGCCAGGGTCATTTGTTCGGGGCGCCGCGCGCGATCAAGGAAAGCCTGCTCGAAGAATCCGCCCAGCAACCGCGCGATTTTCTGCTCAAGCAGAGCGGGCGGGTTGCTTGATGGGGACTTGGGGTGGGGTGTTCGGCGCCGTGTTGAACTCCCGATCCCTAGCCCCTAATACCTAACACCTAGATGACCCGCATCATCGCCATCACCGGGGGCTCCGGCGCCGGCAAATCCGTGATCGCGCGCGCGCTTGGCGTTCGCCTCGCCGCACCGGTGATCGCGGAGGACGATTATTATCGCTGCGCCTCCACTTTTTCCGACTTTGACCCGCTCACACACAATTTTGACGCACCGGAAGCCAAGGAACACGACCTGCTCGCCGCGCATCTGGCGTTGGCGAAAGCAGGCGCTGGTTTCGACAAGCCGCTCTACGATCTTCAGACTCATCGCCGTCGCCCGGAAAGCGAATCCATTCCGGCCGCGAATACGCTCATCGTCGAAGGCCTGCATCTGCTGGTGAGCCCGGGCCTGCGGCCGCTGTTCGATCTGAAGGTCTATATCGAGGCCGATGAAGCCGTTCGGCTGGCGCGGCGCATGCTGCGCGACACAGAGACCCGCGCGCGCGCCCCGCACACAATCGCGGCGCAATTCTTCGCCAATGTGCGGCCCATGCACGATATCCACGTGGCGCCGCAGCGGGCGCTGGCCGATCTGGTGGTGCATTCCGCGTTCGATTCCGGCCCCGATCACGCGCAAGCTAACGCCGAGAAGATCGCCGCGCGGCTCTCGCAATGATCCCGCTTTCCTCCATCGACGCCGTCGCCGAGCGCTACGACGCCTTCTTCTGCGATGTCTGGGGCGTCATCCACAATGGGCGGCAAATATTTCCCGCGGCAGCTGCTGCGCTGACGCGCCTGCGGCGAGCGGGTAAGCGCGTCGTTCTCCTGACCAACGTGCCCAAGCCGCGCGGGCCCATTCCTGGACAATTGGATCGCCTCGGCTTCCCGCGCGAGGCTTACGATTGCATCGTCACCTCGGGCGATGCGATCCGCGCCGAATTGGCCGCGCGCGCACCGGGCCCCATGTACAAGATCGGCCCAGCAGGCGACCGCGTGTTGTGGGAGGGCCTGGGCCTCGAGTTCGCTGAACTGGCGCGAGCGCGCTTCATCGGCATATCGGGGCTGAACCGCGACGATGAAACGCCCGCCGACTATGCCGAGCTGTTAGCCCAAGCCCGCGCGCGCGATTTGGAATTGCTGAGCGCCAACCCCGATATCGTCGTGCGCGTCGGCGATCAGCTGATCTGGTGCGCGGGCGCGCTCGCGCGCGACTACCAAGCACTTGGCGGCCGCGTAATCATGGCCGGCAAGCCGCACCCGCCGATCTACGAACTGGCGTATCGTGAACTCGCCGCGTTCGCCATCGCCGACACAGCGCGCATTCTGTGCATCGGCGACGGCGTGGGCACCGACCTCAAAGGCGCTAACGCACAAGGGCTCGATTGCCTGTTCATCGCTTCGGGCATGCACGGAGAGGCGCTGCGATCAAATGGCGCCGTCGATAGCGCCAAAGTGGAAGCCGCGCTCGCCGCCGAGCAAGTCAGCGCAAACTATGTGATGGATGCGTTGGACTAGGTCCGCGCCGCCGCCGCATGCGGACCCGACACCAGTTTCACGAACGTGCGGTCTTCGCGCAAGATGAAGCGCTCGCGGGCGGCGAACTCGTAATTCTCCCGACCAAGGGGATCAGCGGCCAAGCGCGCCCGGTAAGCTTCGTACGCGGCCAGGCTCTCGATGCTGTAGATGCCGTAGGCGCGCGTGGCCGAGCCCTCGTGCGGCGCGAAATACCCAATCAGATCGGCGCCGCAACGCGGGATCGCTTGCCCCCAGACCCGGGAATAACGCGCGAACTCCTCCCGTTTGAACGGATCGATCTGGTATCGAATGATGCAGGTGAGCATTTTTTCTCCAAGCCCAACAATAGGAGGTTGCGCGCCGTTCATGGTACGATTACGACCGAACCATGAAGGATGGCCCCAACATCGCCGCCATCGCCGCCATGGTCGGCGATCCCGCGCGCGCCAACATGCTGACGGCGTTGCTGAATGGGGCGGCGCTCACGGCGACCGAACTGGCGCTGGAGGCTAACGTCACCAAGCAGACGGCGAGTTCACACCTGGCGAAATTGGTCGCGGGCGGCCTTATCGCCGTGGAAGCGCAGGGGCGGCACAAATATTATCGGCTCGCCGATGCCGATGTCGCGGGCTTGCTGGAAACGCTGATGGGCGTCGCTGCCCGCGCCAAGGCGCTGCGGTCCCGCCCCGGCCCCAAGGAGCCGGCGCTGCGGCACGCGCGCGTGTGCTACGACCACCTCGCCGGAGAACTCGGCGTCGGTCTTTTCGACGCTTTCATCAAGAACAAATGGATGCTGCCGGGCCCGGAAAAAACCTACACGCTTACCAAACTCGGTCGCATCAAGGTGCAGACGTTCGGCGTCGACATCGAGGACATCGAGAAAGGCGCGCGCCCGCTTTGCCGGGCGTGCCTGGATTGGAGCGTGCGCCGCCACCATCTCGCCGGCGCTCTGGGCGCCGCGATCCTCGATGTGATCTTCGAGCGCAATTGGGTGACCCAGCGCCGCGGCAGCCGCGTGCTCGATTTCACACCGGTAGGCGAAGCGGGCCTGAAGCGCGTATTTGCGTTCGACGGCCCGCCGCCCGCTTAGAGCGGTTCTCGATTTGAGT